>CACZTA010000164.1 GCA_902783935.1 uncultured Lachnospiraceae bacterium
ACAAAATGCCGCTTGCGAGAATTATTATAACATATCTTTCTTCTTCATGAGGATTCACTGCAGTATATATTTTTCTATATCAATATGTGCCGTGCCTTCCGCGCGGAAAAAAATGCCCTGTGCGGACAGTGGTGTAAAGAGTGACATCGTCGCACATCTTCCGCCGCCTGTTTCAAAGATTTCCAGACTGTACCGGTCCATGATAAGACGAAGCGTGAGCATTCCGCCATCCGTCTCAACATCCATATCCCTGGAATGGACGATATCGTAGAAATACCCGGAATAATTCCGGTCAAGCCTCAGCATCTTCCGTTTCGGAATAAAACTCACGGACGTATGATACGTTTCATCTGCTGCCACAAAGATATCCAGCTTTTTCAGCTCACTGAAATCCCTTACCGTCACTGTCATGTCGATGAGCCTGCCTTCAATGCCCGGGAAAGAGACCGTCCCGTTTTTCACCGTCTCATCTTTCCGGATTATCTGTCCCGACCGGCAGGCCAGAAGTTCCCTGACAGGTTCCTGCATGAGTCTCCCGTTTTTCACGTGAAGCTCCCTCGGAAGACTGAGCTGTCCGAAATACTTCACTCCCGGCGGTACAAATTTGGAGTTTGACCATGCCTGCATCCAGCCGATCATCACCCTTCTTCCGTCCGGTGTTTCCAGCGTCTGCGGCGCATAAAAATCTATGCCGTTATCAATCTGCTGCATTGCTTCCTGCCTGAAAGTCCCGTCCGGGTCCCGGGTGCCGATAATCGCCAGCGTGTTATGCCCCGCATGGTATTCGCGCCCTTCCGGCATCATCGCCATGGGACTCACGCACAGCACCTGTCTGCCGTCGAGCGCAAAATAATCCGGGCACTCCCACATGCCTCCCAGCTTTTTCGTGCTCTCGGCGATATCACCTTCATATTCCCAGTGAAATGCATCCTCACTCCGGAAGCACACAATTCTGCTTGTTCTCTTTTCTGTCATTGCCGCGACGACACAGCGGTAAGTACCGTCCGCTTCTCTCCACAGCCTGGGGTCCCGGAAATCGCTGGCAACGCATCCGCCCGGAACCGTCTCCGGAAAGATCACTGGATTCCCTTCATATTTCTCATAATTAATCCCGTCTCCCCAGGCAAGACACTGCGTCTGATATCTCCCCGGGTCGTCCGCGTCCCCGCTCTCGGAATGTACGCCGGTATACATTAGAAGCTGTCTTCCGTCAGGCATTTCAAGCGCGCTTCCGGAAAAACAGCCTTCCCCGTCATAAGAAGTATCCGGTGCCATCGCCACCGGCAGTCTCTCCCAGTGAAGCAGATCGGTGCTTTTTGCATGACCCCAGTGCATAGGTCCCCAGACATTCGAAAACGGGTGATACTGATAAAACAGATGATAGGCTCCTCTGAAAAAAGAGAAGCCGTTCGGATCATTTATCCAGCCGCATCCTCCGGTCAGATGAAAAACCGGCCGCTCCTCATTCCCGATTTCGGGAATTCTTTCCGCTTCATAATCGCGGGCTCTCTGTAATTGTTTACTGATCATTTTTAACCTGCCTTTTCTTCCGGGCTGTCGGCACCCCGGGCAATCCTGGCCTCAGCCCGGTTGTCATCAGGCTGTTGTCGCGCCCTGCCTGTAAATCACATTCAAGCGTATGTTTGTCTCGCTAAGCACGTCTCCCCTTATCTGTTTCATCAAAAGGTCCACACACGTTTCCGCCAATTCGCTGATCGGCTGGACTATTGTCGTCAGCTCAGGATACGGCAGCCTGCTCACAAACGTCCCGTCATATGCCACGGCACTGAAATCCTCCGGACAGCGTCTGCCTTTTTCTTTCATTGCGTGAAGTACAGCAGCCGTAATAACATCCGTCGAAAAAAATCCGTCAATATCCGGATAATTCTCCGCGATCTCAAGTGCTGCTTCTCTGTGATAGGAGTAGGAAAAGCGGTTCCATTTCGACAGATAATTAATACACTCCCCTCCGCTTTCCCGAATCACCTGTTCGAATACTTCGTGACGCCTGTTTGAAGGAGTCGACACATGACTCTGGCCTGTCACCTGCAGTACCTTCCTGCAGCCCGAACGGATCAGTGCCTCAGCAGCCATCCTGCCGCCTTCCTCATGATTGACAGCCACGCACGGAATATGACTTCCCAGCTGTCTGTCAAGCGCCACGATCGGGCGGTCGATCTGTCTGTACTGTTCAATATCAAGTGTATGTACACCGGTAATGATGCCGTCGACACGCTGCTGCTTCAGAAGATCCAGATAGTATGCTTCATAATTCTGTTCTCTCTTTGTGTTGCAGATCATACACTGGTATCCGCAGCCGTACAGAACCGCTTCCGCAGCATCAATAAACTCTGCAAAATACGGATGCGAGATTTCAGGAACAATCAGCGCAACAATGCCGGTTTTCCTGTGATACAGATTTCTTGCCACGGCATTCGGCGTATAATTCAGCTCACGTATCGCATCCAGAATCCTCTCTCTGGTCTCAGCTTTTACATAACCGCTTTCATTAAGCACCCTTGAAACCGTTGCCACCCCGACATGCGCTTTCCGCGCCACATCCTGTATTGTTGTCATTCCCATCTCTCCTATGTCGGAACAGAAAGTACGGACGGCCCGCCATATGCTGTCGGCCGTCCGCTGCTTACCAATATATCATTCGTCAGGGATCATTCGTGTATGGAACCCATCCCATAAAATGATACTAACATAATCGAAATGGCCTTACAATCCTTTATCCCTTGATCCCCGACGATGCAATACCTTCCACATAGTATTTCTGCATGAAAATAAACATGACAATCATGGGAATGGCTGAAATCACCAGAGCCGCCATAATAGCGCTGTAGTGAATAGGCTGTGTGCCGAAGAAGGACTGTACAGCCAGCTGGATTGTCCTCTTATTTTCACCGGTCATCACGAGGAACGGCCACATGAAATCATTCCAGTGAGCCACAAAGTCCAGAATAAATACCGTGGCATAGACTGTCTTTGAAATAGGCACTACGATTTTGAAAAAGGTTCCGGCGGGACTGCATCCGTCGATGGCCGCAGCTTCGATCAGATCATCCGGTATATCGCAGAAGAACTGCCGGAACATATAAATCGAGAAACACTTTGCAACAAACGGCACGACAAGCGCCGTCATTGTGTTGACCCAGTTCAGCTGCGACATTTCGATATAGAGAGGCAGCATGATTGCTTCCATCGGAAGCACCATCAGGGCAACCACCAGGTTCAGGATTGCATTTTTTCCTTTGAAATCAAATTTCGCCAGTGCATAGCCGCACATCGAGTTGACCAGAAGATCCAGCGCCAGAATCAGTGCAATATAAAGAAGTGTATTCTTGAATACCTGCACCAGATTCATTCGTTTGTATACTTCCGCAAAATTCGCCAGCGATGCGTGACTCGGGAAAAACGTGCGGATTGAGTTCATATTGGCGAAGATCTCTGCCTCCGGTTTCAGCGATGCGGAAATCATCCAGATCAGAGGTGAGACAAAAATGATGCCGATAATGATGTTCCCGAAATAGAACAGAAATTTGCTCAGTCCGGCGGAAAACTTCAGTGATGAGTTCTTTTTCATCTGTACACCTCCCTCATTCACTTGCCGTCGTGATCCGCTTCATGCCGAGCGACATGGCCACAACAATCACAAAGAATATCGTCGCGATCGAGCAGGCATATCCGAAATTTCCTTTCTGGAAGCCCTGGGTATAGATATAATACACCAGTGTCTTCGTCGCGTTCTTCGGACCGCCCTGGGTCATAATATACGGCTGCGTGAAAAGCTTCATCGCCTGGATCATGGTGATCATTATGACATACTTGATAGTTCCCTTCAGGCCGGGCAGCGTAATATACCGGAACTGTTCAAATTTTGTCGCCCCGTCCACCGACGCCGCCTCGTACTGTTCCCTCGGAATTCCCTGCAGGCCGGCCAGGAAAATCATCATCTGGTAGCCGGCACCCTGCCATGCAGACATGAAGATGATCGCATTCATGGCCGTGTGTTCATTCGTCAGGAAATTCACGGGCTTCATTCCAAGATTAACAAGAAGTGAATTAATCAGACCCGTGTTCGGGTTTGCATTGTAAAGCACTGACCAGAGTACCGCGATGACAACCATGGATGTGAGCTGCGGGCTGAAATACATAGTTCTGAAAATCGCCACACCCCTGAATTTCTTTGATACAAGAAGCGCCAGGGCCAGCGCCAGAACACACTGTACCGGTACAACGATCAGCGTGAAATATACAGTGTTCTTCAGTGCTACCCAGAAATTTTTGTCACTAAACAGTTTCGAATAATTCTGCAGACCGATGAATTCGATATTATCCGGTCTCATGATCTGATACTTAAATCCCGAAAAATAAATGGTATACACCATCGGAACGACCAGGAACCCGATGAGCAGGATGACCGCCGGTGCGACAAAGGCATACGCCGTAATCCTCTCATTTCTTTTCCGGCCGGTTAAATTTCCAGCTTTTGCCATTTCCAGCCCCTCAACAAATATTTTCTTGAAATACCGTCGTGTTTCCGTAAGCTGCGCGGTACTTTTCGGCACCGCGCAGCTAAAAATTCATCTATTTGCCGGATTATTCAGCGTAATATGTCTCGTAGTCTTCCGTGAAGAGTTCGGCAACATTTGTCAGTTCGTCCTGAATATAATCCGCATCCACTTCGCCGTTTGTTGCGGCATCAGAGAAGATGTTCGTCATCGCTTCTGCATAGTTGGCAGAGAATGTCGCATAGGAAGGTGTTCTGGGACGCGGAACGGCGGTATTGTTCAGCTGTTCAACAAAGAGAGCACGCGGTCCATCAGCATAATCCGCCATCGCTTCGTTCTCATAAGCGGAGTTCCTTGTCGCCGGCTTTGCGATTGCTGCAGCGTAAGTAGCTACATTTTCCGTGTTCATCAGCCACTGCA
>CACZTA010000165.1 GCA_902783935.1 uncultured Lachnospiraceae bacterium
CTGCCTGCAGTACTCCCTCGTCATCTGTCCCGCACAGAGCTTCGCAATGCCGTAGGCATTTTCCGGTTTTTCCCTCGTCTCCGGCGTCAGTTTTTCTTCCGTCCTCCCGTATTCCGCCTGTGAACCGGCCCCCACGAACTGTCCGCATCCGAGCTTTTCCGCGAGCGCGGCTGCATCGAGAGCATATTCAACATTCCGCGTATGAATATAGGGATTATAACGGTCTGCTCCTTTTGTACCGGTCCAGCCGAGGTGGAAAAACACGTCCCAGGGCCTGTCAGACGGATTCCGGAAAGATTTCAGGTGCTCAAGAGAACACTCACATACCGTGAGCCCGGCATGCACGGGCAGCCTCCCGTTGCGGGGAGACCCTTCTCTCGCAAGGACAAGGACTTCCTTTCCCGCATCCAGCAGTTCCCTGACGAGTGCTGTCCCCACTACACCGGACGCCCCCGTCATCACGACCCTCTCGTATTCCATTTATTCCTCCCTTAAAGTCCGGTCCCGCCCGGGATATACTGCCCGTATCAGCTCAGGAGAAACTCCGACAGCACCATATTGCTGACGTCGGTTCCCCGCTCCGTGAGCGCATACCGGCCCGGCTCCGGCATGTATATCAGCCCCCTGTCAAGAAGCCGCGCGAGCACATCCCCGTAGATATCCGTCATTTCAAGTCCGAAACACTCACGAAATGCATCCGCATGCACGCCCTCCGTCATCCGGAGCCCGAGGAACATGAATTCCTCCACTTCGGCAGTGCGTGTCAGGTCTTCCATCTCCCGGACGAGCAGCCCCGGATCCGCACTGTGCTTCAGGTATTCTTCCATCCGGTCCGTATTCTTCCAGCGCACGGAGCCGACGAGTGAAGCTGCACCGAGGCCGAGGCCGAGGCAGTCCTCCCTCCTCCAGTAGCGGATATTGTGCCTGCAGGAAAAACCGGGTTTTGCATAGTTTGAGATTTCATAGCGGGAATAGCCTGCCTCACCTAAAATTTCCCCGGTTTTCCGGTACATCTCCCGCTCAGTCTCCTCATCCGGGAGCGCGAGCTTCCCCGCCTGCCGCATCCTGAAGAAGGGCGTCCCCTCTTCGACGATCAGGCTGTAGGCGCTGATGTGCTCCGGACCGAGCGAGACAGCCGTCTTAAGCGTCTCTGCCCAGGATTCCGGCGACTGACCGGGAATCGCCGACATCAGGTCAATATTCAGGTTCCTGACACCGCACTCCCTTAAGAGTTCGAAGCTCCGGACCGCTTCATCCGCCGTATGGATCCGGCCGAGCCCGGAGAGCTCCCCGTCCCGGAATGACTGCACGCCGAGGCTCACCCGCGTAATGTGGTCAAAGACAAAAGACAGGATCTTCTCATCCAGGGTCCCCGGATTGATCTCCATGGAAATTTCCGCATCCTGCGCGATGTCAAAGCATTCATAAAGGACGCTGAAAATGCGCCGCATCTGCTGCACCGGCATCACGGAAGGCGTCCCGCCTCCCAGAAAAATACTGGTTACCCTGCGGCCGCTCACTGATGCGGCGCAGCCCCTGATCTCCCTGATCATGGCTGCCGCATAGAGTTTCTTTATATCGTCAGATGCCGGGAACGACAGAAAATCACAGTAGCCGCACTTCCGGACACAAAAAGGAAAATGCAGATAAAGACCGATCTCATTCATCCCGTCTCCCGCCTCATTCTTCATCCAGCTTCAGGACATTCAGGAAGGCTTCTTTCGGGACGGAGACATTTCCGATTTCCCGCATCTTCTTCTTGCCTTCCTTCTGTTTCTCAAGGAGCTTCCGTTTTCTTGAAATATCACCGCCGTAGCACTTCGCGAGGACGTCCTTCCTCACCTGGCGGACCGTCTCCCTGGCGATGATCCTCGACCCGACAGCCGCCTGGATCGGGATATCGAAGAGCTGGCGCGGAATTTCCTTCTTCAGGCGCTCGCACATCTGGGAACCCCTGGCATAGGCATTCGGCGCATAGACAATAAAGGAAAGCGCGTCCACCGGCTCATGATTGACGAGAATGTCGAGCCGGGTCAGTTCACTCCTGTCGTATCCGTCAAACTCGTAATCGAAAGACGCATACCCGCGCGACCGGCTCTTGAGCGCATCAAAAAAGTCGTAAATGATTTCGTTCAGCGGCATCCTGTACTTGAGAAGGGCCCTCGTCGACTCCAGGTATTCCGTCTGCTCATAGATGCCCCTCCGCTCCTGGCACAGCTTCATGATGGGCCCGATGTACTCGGTCGTCAGCATGATTTCCGCCTTTACCATGGGCTCTTCCATATACTCGATTTCGGATGGATCGGGCATATTGGACGGATTCGTCAGATCGATGACTTCCCCGTCCGTTTTGTGGATCTTGTAAATCACGCTCGGCGCGGTCGTAATCAGGTCCAGGTCGTACTCCCTCTCGAGTCTCTGCTGTACGACGTCGAGGTGCAGGAGTCCCAGGAAGCCGCACCGGAAACCGAACCCGAGGGCCTGCGATGTCTCCGGCTCATACTGGAGGGCCGCATCGTTCAGCTGCAGCTTCTCGAGCGCGTCTCTGAGATCCGGGTATCTCGGCGTCTCCGCCGGATAAATCCCGCAGTAGACCATCGGCAGCGGTTCCTTATAGCCCGGAAGCGCCTCTTCGCAGGGCGTCAGCGCATCCGTCACGGTGTCGCCGACCCGCGTCTGCTTCATATCTTTAATACTTGCTTCCAGATAGCCCACCGTCCCGGCCGTCAGCTCATCTGCGGGAATAAACTTCCCGGCGCCGAAAATGCCGACCTCCGTGACTTCAAATTCCGCCCCGGTCGCCATCATCCGGACTTTCGACCCTTTTCTGACGCTTCCGTCAAACACCCGCATAAATACGATCACGCCCCGGTAGCTGTCATACAGGGAGTCGAAAATCAGTGCCTTCAGCGGCTTGTCCGGGTCCCCGGAAGGCGCCGGCAGCTTCTGCACGATCGCCTCGAGCACGTCGTGGACATTCAGTCCTGTTTTCGCGGAAATCTGCGGGGCGTCTTCCGCCTCAATGCCGATCACATCCTCAATTTCCCGGATCGTCTCCTCCGGGCGCGCGCTCGGCAGGTCAATTTTATTGATAACCGGGATGACCTCGAGATCATTGTCAAGAGCCAGGTAGACATTTCCGAGAGTCTGCGCCTCCACGCCCTGCGTCGAATCAACGACGAGGACGGCGCCGTCACAGGCTGCAAGACTCCGGGAGACCTCATAATTAAAATCGACATGGCCGGGTGTATCGATCAGGTTGAAAACGTATTCTTCCCCGTCATCGGCTTTATATATTGTCCGCACGGTCTGCGCCTTGATCGTGATGCCGCGCTCTCTCTCAAGCTCCATATTGTCGAGCACCTGATCCTGCATCTCGCGCTCCGTGAGGAGGCCCGTCATCTCGAGAATGCGGTCCGCCAGCGTACTCTTGCCGTGATCAATATGTGCGATAATACAGAAATTACGGATTTTCTTCTGATCCATTCAATACCTCTCCCCGATCCTTTTGCCGGTCATTTTCCCGCCCCGGCAAAAGGCCCCGGGCGGAATGCAAAATCTATAGTAGCAGATGGCCTGCGGTTTTTCAAACCTCTTTGCCGGGATTCGAGAAACTCCTTATAAAAATGCTATTCTTCTCTCGCCCAGTCAAAGGCGCACCTGACCGCGCGCTTCCATCCGCGGATCATTTTTTCGCGGTCTCCGTCCGAAACTTCCGGCAGGAAGGTCCTGTCCATCGCCCAGTTGTCCTTCACTTCCCCGAGGCTTTTCCAGAAACCGGTCGCAAGCCCCGCCAGGAAGGCGGCGCCCATGGCCGTCGTCTCGATCGTCGTAGGCCTCACGACCGGCGCATCAATAATATCCGCCTGTACCTGCATCAGATAGTTATTGGCGGATGCGCCGCCGTCAACCTTCAGGGAGGACAGCGCAAGCCCGGAATCCGCCCGCATGGCCTGCAGGATATCATTCGTCTGGTAGGCGAGGGAGTCGAGCGTCGCACGGATGATGTGATACTTATTGCAGCCGCGCGTCAGGCCGACGATTGCCCCTCTGGCATACTGGTCCCAGTAGGGAGCGCCCAGTCCCGTAAACGCCGGAACGACATAGCATCCGTTTGTATCCTTTACTTTCATGGCCATATATTCGGAATCCGGGGCCGACTCGATCAGTTTGACCTCATCCCGGAGCCACTGGAGCGCGGCGCCCGCTATGAAAACAGATCCTTCAAGCGCATAGGTCACCTCATCCCCGATGCCCCAGGCAATCGTCGTCACGAGCCCGTTCTCAGAAAAAACCGGCTCCTTCCCGGTATTCATGAGCATGAAGCAGCCTGTCCCGTATGTGTTTTTCGCCTCACCTGCTTCAAAGCAGGCCTGCCCGAACAGGGCTGCCTGCTGGTCGCCCGCCACGCCCGCGATCGGAATGGCGGCGCCCAGGATCTGCGCGTCACAGTAACCGAA
>CACZTA010000166.1 GCA_902783935.1 uncultured Lachnospiraceae bacterium
CCGCTCTGCGGCGCCTGAGATACCTCTGCTGCGTAAACACTGCTTCCTGCCATCAGCATCGCTGCTGTCATAAATACCGCCATTCTTTTTTTCATCATATTGAATCCTCTCTTTCGTATTTTTCATCGTTTATGTGTCACTTGTTATGCCGGCGTGCCGTCAGACCGGGACATTTTCATGTCATGTCCTGCCTGTCTGATGACAACGTCAGTATATTCACCGTTCCTTAAATTAAGATTGAAAATCTGAAAAAAGAGGACGGATGACTTTTTTCCGCAATTTGACATATGTCACCGGGAGATATATGATAAGAACCGGAAGTTTTTCCTGTTTCATTTAAGTTCAGATTCAGAGAGGATTTTGAGATATGAAATATACACATGCTGCGGTCTCCCTTGCTCTGGCTGCCGCACTGCTCACGGCTCCCGTCTCCGCGTCCGAAGGCAAAGTCAGCCTCGGGCAGTATGAAGGGGTACAGGTAGAGAAAGTCACCGGCATTCCCGAAATAACAGATGATTCCGTTGACAACAACATCCACATGATCCTGAACGGATTCGCCCAGAAAAAAGAAGTGGACCGCCCCGCTGAAGAAGGAGACGCCGTCAATATCGACTACCAGGTCTCCGTGGGGGGCCGCCCCATCGAAGGGGCGGGTATGCTCGGGTTTGAAATCACGATCGGCAATACCTCGCTCTTCCCGGGCTTCGACACCAGCCTGATCGGCAAAAAAGCCGGCGACACCTATTCCCTGAAGCACGCCTACAGTCCGAATTACGCAGTTGAAGAGCTCGCCGGAAACGAAGCGCTCTTCCGTATCACCGTCAATTCCGTGAAGGAAGTCATCCTGCCGGATCTGACCGATGATTTTGTGCAGAAGGTCTCGACAAAATCGAAAACCGTAGATGAATACAGAGAGGAAGTCCGCGCTGTCCTCGAGGAGAACAACAAAGACTATATCTTTAACGAACTCAGGGACATCGTCTGGCAGAAGGTTCTCGAAGATGCCGAAGTGACCGAATGGCCGGAAGATCAGCTGAAGGAAGAGAAAGAAGCCTTTTATGCCTACTATCAGTCAGGGGCGGATACGTATGAAATGTCCTTTGACGATTTCCTCGCTAAGCTCCAGATCAGCAAAGAGAGTTTTGAGAAACAGGCCGAGGCATCTGCTCATTCAAACGTCAAAGAGAATCTCGTGGCCGCCGCGATTGCAGCCGAGACCGCGATCGAATTCAGCGAAGACGAATATGCGGAGGCATATAAGGACCTGGCCGTCGAGCTCGGCTTTGACAATGTCGACGACATGCTGAAAGAAGCCCCGAGCGAGACCTATCTGCAGAACATGGTGCTCCGGAATGCGGTCATCGAATGGCTGGTTGACCACTGCGAACAGGTCGAGGAAAAAGAAGAAGCATCCGAATAATCACTACAAAAAAAGATGCCGGGAGGGGACATCCCTTCCGGCATTTTTTCTGCAGTTTTTTATTCTTCGTCTCCCCCTTTTCTGTATTTCCGGAGAGCGCGCTCATAAAACTGGAGCGAGAGATAGACAATCAGGGCATTTCCGAAGAGAACGGCTATGCCGGCAAGATAGATCACCTGAAAAATCAGGAAAAACAGCCCGGCATACATGGCAAGCGTAATCAGTGTCAGCGGCGCATACATAAAGGAAAATATGAATGCATTCCCGACAATCTCCCCGAAGGTTCCCACAAAATTAATCAAAATCGGGAAAAACCACATGGCGATAAACGCCAGGGTCGTCAGCGCAATGACGAGCAGGACCGTGAGAACGGGTTTTCCTTTGAAGAATTCCATCTGATACAGCTGCTGTTCATAGATCAGTACTGCCGCAAATGCCGCCGTGATCAGCCATCCGATCGTCGCCTTCTTCCAGTGGAGCTTAAATCCCGTGCGGTAGTTTTTCCAGATTGCGGTATCTTCCCGGTGAAGCCGGTCAAGTGCATAGTATAAACCCGCTGTGGATGCACCGACTGTCACGACAGGGAGACATCCGAGAATCCACAGGAGATTCGCGATCGTCAGATAAAACAGTTGCATAAAGAAGCGCATAAATGCGCTGTCATATCCAAATAGTTTCATTACACTTCTCCGTTCCGGATGGCTTCTGCCGCTTCTGTCAGTGAACTGTAGATGCCTGCGCAGAGAGGAATCACTTCCTCCGTCGGCCTCAGCAGATCCGGAATCATTATGGGACTCATGCCCCCCGCATGGCCTGCGATAATCCCGGAAATACTGTCCTCAAACACGTAGCAGTCCTCCGGCGGAACGCCGATCGCTTCTGCAGCCGCGAGGAAAATATCGGGCGCCGGTTTTCCGTGCTCGAGATCTCTCCCGCTGATGACCGCATCAAAATAGGACTCGATCCCCGCCGTCCTGAGGTTTCTGCAGACGGCATTATACTCCGTACTGCTGGCGACTGCCATTTTGACCCCGTTTTCTTTAAACAGGTCCAGAATCTCCCGCATACCCGGCTTTTCGCTGATTGACACGGCCATTTTGGCTGACACACGGTCATAGACCTCTTCCGCCAGCGTTTTTCCGTCCTGCACACCGTAAAAGTGCTCCACGACGCGGAAAGCAACATCGCCGCTCGTGCCGCAGATCTGATATTTAAATTCAGGATCGAGCACGACACCGATTTCCGCTGCCTTTTCATTCCATGTTTCCTGAAAAACTCTTTCCGTGTCGAAAAGAAGTCCGTCCATATCAAACAGAGCGCCTTTTTTCATAGTCTGTACCTTTTCCTGGTATGCCCGGTCAACAGCTGCCGGGAGATGTCTCTAGTTATAACATGCGAATCAGATTCCCGCAAGCGCTTCAAACTGCGGTTTTAATGCCTGATATGTTTCTTTGTATATAGTATACATTTCTTTGTATGGCTGTACCCATTCGCGGACAGGTTCCACTGTCCTCAGGATCCGGAAATGCGCCTCGGAGGCCTCCTCCGGACTGTCGTACTCACCCATATATGCCGCATTCATATAAGACAGGCCGCCCTGTGCCCCCAGGTTAACCTCCGGAACATGAATCGGCATATCGATGATCGACGCCTTGATCTTCAGCCAGATTTCACTCTTCGTGCAGCCCCCGCAGCTCACAAGGCTGCTGCAGGAAAAGCCGGAGCGCTCCGCCGTCTCAAGATTGTCCTGAAGTGCGAAGCTCGTCCCTTCCATCACGGCCCTCATCATCATTCTGCGGGACGTGTCCATATGCAGGCCGATAAAACAGCCCCGCGCATCCGGATCCCAGATCGGTGCGCGCTCCCCCGTCAGATAAGGAAGGAAAATCAGACCCGAGGGACCGGACGTGCCGCTTTCAATTTCCGCGTTGATGCGGTCGTACACATCATCGCCGCCCCCTCTGTCGTAAAGATGGTTCCTGAACCACTTCAGCGAACCGCCCGCCGTATTCATGGGGCCGTAAAGCACCGTACTGCCGGGCTTCCGCCCTCTCAGGTAACACAGGTCATAGGTTGTCACAAGATGGTCAAAGCCGATCAGCACAAGCGAGCTGGTTCCCGTCACCTCTGCCACCTTGCCGTCTTTTGTGACACCTATCTCCAGAGCCGCTGCCGTGGCATCCACTGCACCCGCGAGCACTACCGTATCCGTGGACAGCCCGGTCAGGGCCGCCGCTTCCGGCGTAACCGTCCCCAGCGGCTCCATGCACTCGTACACGTCCGGCATCCAGTTTCTGTCCGCTCCGGCAGCCCGGATCAGCTCATCGCTCCAGCATCCCCGGTGCACGTCAAAGAACTGCGTCAGTGTCGCGTGTGAAACGTCGATGGAAAAAACGCCTGTCAGCTTCAGGTTGACATAACCGTTCACCTGCATGACCTTGTGGCACTGTGCCATGATCTCCGGCTCGCTGCGGACACACCACATGAGCTCTGTCAGCGTAAAGTAGGTATCAAGCCGGTTCCCCGTAATGTCAAAAACATGATGCGCTCCGAGCCGGTCTTTCAGCAGCCTGTGCTCTTCCACACTTCTCCTGTCCATCCAGATCAGTGCGTTCCGGAGCGGCTTTCCTTCTTTTGAAACCGGAAGCACGGCCGGTGCCTGGGAACTGACGGAGATCACTTTGATCTCCGCCGGATCCACACCGCTTTTTTCCAGAAGCCTGCGGATCGATTCCGCTGTCCCGGTCCACCAGGCATCCGGATCCTGTTCCGCCCACGACGGCTTCGGATGCAGCGTCACATACTCTCTCGAAGACTCGGAGATCACGCGGCATCCCGCGTCGAACAAAATGCATTTAACAGTAGTCGTTCCTATGTCGACCGCAATCGAATAACTCATACCGGTCCCCTCTTTCCGTCAGTCCCCTCGCACCGGGAAGACGGCATCCGATTATTTCATGACTTCCGGGTTACACAGAAACGCCGGCTTCTCTCCCGCCAGATATTTCTTTACGTCATGCAGGGTGATATCGATCTGATGGCCGACGATATCTCTTGCAGAACCGGCCAGATGGGGCGTCAGCACCACATTCCGGAGGGACAGGAACTTGTCTCCCGCGGGAATCGGTTCCACCGGATAGACATCGAGGCCGGCACCTGCGATGCGTTTTTCGGCAAGGGCATCATAGAGGGCATCATAATCGAGAACTTTCGCCCTGGCCGTGTTGACAAAGTAGGCTGTCGGTTTCATAAGCGCAATCATTTCCCTGCTCACGATCCCGATCGTGCCGGGAGTGACATTGCAGTTGACGCTGATAAAATCCGATTCCTTCATCAGTGTTTCCAGATCCGTTTTCTGCCCGTGGACATAATCCATGCCCGCCTGTTCGACAAACGGATCATAGATCAGCACCTTCATGCCGAGTGCGTCCGCGCGTTTAGCCACTTCCCGTCCGATCATGCCGAACCCGATCTGGCCGAACGTCTTGCCGAACATCTCCGGTCCGCCGCCGTACAGCGCGAACGGCGCCGTCGGGTCCATGGACCACTCGGACATGGTCTCGGCGCGCTTTCCGCCGTCATCATTATAATGAACGCCGGTCAGCTGGTCCGTGTACTTCAGCAGATGGTCCGTGAGGGAAATGTTTTTGGAGACGCACATAAGGAGCGCGATGGTATGCTCCGCCACGGCGATGGCATTTCTGCCCGCCGCCCGGAAAACCGGGATTCCCTTCTCCGTCGCCGCCTCGATATCGATGCTGGCAAACGCTTCATTTCTGCAGCACACAATGATCTTCAGGGCATCCGCCGCCTCGATCACCTCTCTCGTGATATCTTCGAATTCGGAGATCAGGAGCTCGATGCCCCGGATCTTTTCCTTCATTTCCGGCACCGGCATCTTGATGCCTGTGACGCCGTAGCCTGCAAATTCATAATCTTTTGTGATGGATTCCAGAAGTTCCGTCTGGCTCTTGTCGAATCTCGCTGTAATCAGGGTTTTCATATGCGGGTCTCTCCTTATCTCTGGCCATACTTGTTCTGGAAGAAATCACTGAAGAACTCCACATCCTCCTGCGGCAGTTCCACCGGTCCGCCGATCAGCATGCTGTACAGATAGACCATCGAGGCCTTCTCAATGATCTGGGAGCCGATAAATGCCTTGGCGAGGGTCTTGTCGCAGCTGATGGCGCCGTGGTTGGCGATCAGTGCGCCCTGCCTGCCTTTCAGCGCTTTGACGCAGGCTTCCGCCATCTCCTTCGTCCCCGGCATCTCATAAGCGGCAAGGCGGATCGAGCCGCCGAGAATCTGTACCTGGTCCTCGCAGATGGGCGGAATCTCTTTTCTGGCCGTTGCCACGGTCAGGGCATAGTTGGAATGCGTGTGCATCACGCCGTTGACCTCCGGGCGGTCCTTGTAAATCGCCGCGTGGACGACCGCTTCGATGGACGGCTTCAGGCTGCC
>CACZTA010000167.1 GCA_902783935.1 uncultured Lachnospiraceae bacterium
GCCGCCCAGGCAGACAGGATTGCAAAGCTCCTGAGTGAGCGGTACGGCGCCGTCGTCGAGAAGGAAGCAATCGAAAATGAAGAAGACGAGCCGACGCTCCTTGAGAACAACAAGTTCTCGCGGAACGTGGAAGGCGTCCTCGCTTCCTACGGCCTGCCGATGCACGGACGTGTGGACCCCACCTTTGTGATGTCGATCTTCTACGTCATCTTCTTCGGCATGATGCTCTCGGATGCCGGATACGGGATCGTGATGGCGGTCGGATGCGCCGTCCTCCTGAAGAAATATCCGAAGATGGCCGAGGGAACGGCGAAAATGCTGAAGCTGTTCTTCTGGTGCGGCCTGTCAACGACCTTCTGGGGATTCATGTACGGCAGCTTTTTCGGAGACGCGGTGGATACGATCGCGCGGACATTCTTCGGCTACACCGGCGAGCAGGCCGTTCTGAAGCCGCTCTGGTTTGAACCGCTCAAGAATCCAATGAGACTTCTGATCTACTGCATGCTGTTCGGCCTGATTCATCTGTTTATGGGCCTCGCCATCAAAGGCCGGGAAGCCCTGATGCATCACGATTACGTGGCGTTTGTCGCGGATACCGTGGCGTGGTTCCTGTTTATCGGCGGCCTGACGCTCATGCTGATCCCGTCGGACATCTTTGCTTCCATCGCGGGATCAAAGACGGTGTTCCCGCCCGCCGTGAACATGCTGGCCAAAGTGATGGCCGCCGCCGGAGCCCTGATCATCCTTGTGATGTCGGGCAGAAGCAGTAAGAACTGGGGACTCAGGATCGCTCTCGGCGCATACGACCTGTACGGCGTATCCGGCTGGCTGTCCGATGTCCTGTCCTACTCCCGTCTGCTGGCGCTCGGCCTGGCGACAGGCGTCATCGCAAGCGTCATCAACATGATGGCTTCGATGGGCGGAAAGAGCGTCGTCGGCGTGATCATGTTTATCATTGTTTTTATTCTCGGGCATACCCTGAATCTTGCGATCAATGCGCTGGGTGCCTACGTTCACACGAACCGTCTTCAGTTCGTGGAGTTTTTCGGTAAGTTTTATGATGGCGGGGGAAGTCCTTTCAAGCCATTTAAAGAAGTCAATAAGTATATTGAAGTGAAGGAGGATTCATCACTATGACACTCGGTATGGTTTTCGCATTAACAGGAGCAGTTCTTTCCACGGCACTCGCGGGCTGGGGTTCCGCATGGGGCGTCGGACTTGCAGGCCAGGCGGCGGCAGGCGTTGTCGCTGAAGATCCCGATCAGTTCGCAAAGGTCCTGATCCTTCAGCTGCTTCCCGGTACGCAGGGCATTTACGGTCTTCTGGTTACCTTCATCACTCTTTCGAATATCGGCATTCTGGGCGGCAATCCGGTCGCGGATACCCACACCGGCCTCCTCTACATGCTGGCATGTCTGCCCATCGCAATCGTCGGCCTGATCTCCGCTTACCATCAGGGCAGAACATCTGTGGCATCCATCGGCATCGTTGCCAAGAAGCCGGACCAGTTCGGTAAGGCAATGCTGTTCCCGGCGATGGTCGAGACCTATGCGATCCTTGCACTCCTTGTCTCGATCCTTGCAATCACGAACATCGGATAAGGAGAAGATGATGGCAGGAATCGATAACATTACGAAGGAAATCCTGCAGGAAGCACAGGAACGCGCCGGACAGCTGATTGCGGAAGCGCAGAAGAAAGCGGATGCCGCACAGGATGAGGCGAAAAAGGCAGCGGAAGAGACGCTGAAGAAGGCCGGGGAAAAGGCAGAACTGGACGCCGCGAATTATGCGGACAGGATCGCCTCCCAGATCGGTCTCCGCAAGCGGCAGGCAGCCCTCACCGCCAAACAGGGCATTATCGACCAGGTGATTGAAACGGCGAGGAAGCAGCTGTCTGAACAGGATGCGGCCCCCTATTTCGAGATGATCGTCAAGCTGGTCACCTCGCATATCGGAAAAGGTGCCGGCGAGCTCTTTTTCGGCAGCAGGGACCTCGGGCGTCTTCCGAAGGCTTTTGCAGAGACAGTTTCAGCCATCGCGAAAGCGAAGGGCGGGGAACTGAAGATTTCCGATAAAGCTGCGGATATCTCCGACGGCTTTATTCTGAAATACGGCGGTATAGAGGAAAACTGCACACTCGATGCGCTGTTCGCGGAGAAGAGGGACAGTCTTCTGGATAAAGTGAACAAGGTACTGTGGTAAAGGAGAACACGGATGGGTGATCTGGATTATATCTTTGCAGTCGCGCGAATCCGTGTGAAGGAGAAATCTCTCCTGACCGACATGGACATCTCCCAGATGGCGGGCATGAAAGACGACCGGACAGTTCTCGGTTATCTGGCGGACCGCGGCTGGGGAGACGGTGACGGGGCCACGGATGCGGAAGCGGTTCTGCGCGCAGAGGAGAGGAAGACGACAGAGCTTGTGAAAGAGCTGAAGATCGACCCGGCTGTTTTCGAGCTCCTGTCCTACCCGAATCTGTACCATAACCTGAAAGCCGGCATCAAGGAAATCTGCACGTCCGAATCAAATGCACGCGCATTTTACGAGGATGAGAAATACGGCAGAGAAGCGATGCTGCGCATTCTGCAGAATAAGAGCTTTGCAGATCTGCCGGAGCACATGAGAGAGGTGGCGGAAGCTGCCTATACGACGATGATTGAAACCCGCGACGGGCAGCGGTGCGACATCATGGTGGACCGCGCCTGCCTCGAAGCCATGGAGGCAGCGGGACAGAAGTCAAAGAGCAGGCTGCTCCGCGACTATGTGGAGTCGACGGTGGCGGTATCCGATATCAAGATCGCCGCGCGCGCGCAGAAGACGGGCAAGACCATTGCATTCCTCAGGGACGCACTGGCCCCCTGCCGTTCACTGGACGTGAGAAAGCTTGCCATCGCTGCTTCGGAGAGCGAAGAAGCGCTGATTAACTGCCTGGACCAGCAGGGATTCCGCGAAGCGGGAGAAGCACTGAAAGAATCGCCGTCTGCCTTTGAGAGATGGTGCGACAACAAGCTGATACAGACGATCCGCCCCGAGAAAACCAACTCGGTGTCCATGGGACCGGTGATCGCCTATTATCTGGCCCGGCAGAATGAAATCAAGACGGTGCGCATCATCCTGACAGCAAAAGCCAACGGCTTTTCGGAAGAAGCGACCCGGGAGAGAGTGAGGGATATGTATGTATAAGATCGCGGTAATGGGCGATTACGACAGTATCTACGGGTTCGCCTCACTCGGACTGACAGTTTTTCCGTTCGAGGACAAAGACCTCGAAGAGGCGGGCAGGACCGTGCACCGGCTGGCAGCAGGCGGGTACGGCATTATCTATATGACTGAACATCTGGCGGAA
>CACZTA010000168.1 GCA_902783935.1 uncultured Lachnospiraceae bacterium
CCGAAGAAAAGAAAGGCATTCCTGATCACGGAGTGGGCTCTGGTCGCGATTCTGCTGATCATCCTGATCCCGGCAGGCATCATCTGAGCAGCACGCCGCCCGTGCGGATTATCAAACACAAGGACCCTCTTTTCAATGAAAACGAACCCGATGATATGGCTACGGCTTAGTTTGAGATTTAAGCGTGGATTTTAGCATAGGAACAAGGAAAGCCATTGTTTCTCCTTCATGCAGATTTGTCTGGACAACACAACTGCATTAAAGGAGAATCAATGGCTTTCCTATTGTTTTTTACGATAGACTTGCTTTTCCACCTAACCTGCAGAATGTTCCAAAAAAGAAAGCGTCGCATGTGCGACGCTCAGATGCTGAACAATCTCGGACAGAATGAAACATGTCCTTCAATCTGTAGTTGAACCTGACTATCCCTTTTTATTCACCAAACATTGCCTTCACGCCCTTAAAGGCAGTGATGAATTTATCAATCGAATAAACTGAGTAAAACTCTGTTGCGTTTGAGTCTAATTTGATGTACAGCTGATTCTTATTGCTCGAATGGTATGCGCCAATCTCCATTCCACTGTTAGCCTTATACACAACTTCAGAATAATCCTTCAGTTCCTTTACATGCGCTTTAATGTATTCCAATGTTGAAATAGCTCCATCAATTTCAGCAGAATCGAGGATACCGACAGCGTCGCCATAATCATATTTACTATTATAATAGCTTGTGGTGGCGCGAAGTGCATAATATTTGCTGCCCGTCTCCAGGTCGGTTAAGCATGCACTCTGCAATTCAATGTCCTCGACTTTTCCATAGTCGATAAATTCTTTAAGAATCAGGGAACCTTTCTTTAACAATACTCTTTCGAATTGGCTTTCCGTTTCTGCATTCTCAACGGATTCCGCAACATCTTTTTTCTCTACAGGAGCACAACCTGCCAGGCTGATTGCAACAACCAAAATGAACAGGGTTAAGATAAGTTTTTTCATGGGAACCTCCTCTTTTTAATGACTGAAATAATCTTTCAGATAACTTTTCCGTATTGTTTACCAGCGCAGAAAAATCCTACGTATCAGCAAAAACAACGAGATTGCAAACGTCAACACAGCTGTCGGGATTTTTGGAAGACGAGACCTCATGGTAATTTGGCCTATGATGTGTTCTTCATGATTCCGAAGTCACTTCTGATTGAAGCCTATCAATAGTTTGAATCATAACTATACGTCACTAAGACGCTTTTTCCATTTTTTAGTTGTCCTGCTCCTTTCTCATATTCGTCTTTCCTTTATTTACGAAGGCTAAACCACGGCCTTCTGATGATATGCCACAGCGTCAAATACATCTCCTTTACAAATCAATATACAGAAATACATTTTTGGTATTTTATCTTTTTACGATAAGATGTCAATGTGAAAATTGATATTTTTTATACAAATTCATCATTTGTCCCCAACATGAGTTTCGACATTTTGACCGATAAAAAACCGGCGAACGCCAATCGCCGGGATTTTTTGTTCCATTCTCTCAAACATGTCCGGGAAACTCTTGTATTGATATCCATCCCGTCATGCGCTTTCATAGCTGACAAGCACATCGTTGACCGCTTTCTTACAGCGAACGCATGAATTCTCCGTGCAGCTTTATGGTCCCATGACGGAAATCAGATCATATCCTTTTTCTCTGCCAATCCTGACCATGTACTCCATTCTATAGATGAACCGATGATAAAAATCAATGATCAGATCCGCTTCTGTATCATCTACAGTTGGCCTGTTCTCATTGTATGCTTTGATCTGTTCGTCACTGAGATCACGTGCATGAATCAGTGGATAGGTGGCAGTTCCCCTCTTGATCCTTATTGCCGCAGTAAAGTCATTTTCTTTTCCGGAAGCCAGCGCATCTGTGGTATCGCTGATATCTTTCAGCATTTGCATGACGGATTCACAGGAATAAAAGTTATGTGTCAGATACCATGCAAAACCAGAAATAGGTTCTTCTTCCTCTTCGTCCTGAAGCCTCCGTTTGTTTGCCCTGAGATCATCATTGAAGTATTTCACGAGGAATGGCTTCAGGTATTGCGCCACATCATCTGCCTCGATGGATATTTCAATGTTTGGCATTTCAGCGACATTGTCCAAGCCATCTGTATTCTTATCATCAATCACTCTCACTGGTCTGATCCAGAAACAGGATGAAGCATCATGACCGTCAACGATTCTGATCTCTTTTTTAAAAATATCCCTGCCAATCACAGATGAACTCAATTTTTGAATCTGGTCGACAACCTGTGCGTGATCCTGGTGGAGACCAAGAGCATGATCAAAGAGCTGATTCATCATCTCATAAGATTTATAACAGATCACTGATTCTGAAAGAGACTCACAGACAGAAGACCAGATCATTTTATCTGACATGTAACCAGCATAGTCCTCTTCAAGGAGGTCCAGCATGTGTCCAACATGCAGTTCTGCCGGACTGCACAGCCTCAGAAAGTCAGTCTCTTTCTCCGGAGTTTTACCTCCCATCACTTCCGAAAGTTCCATTTTGCTGACATCCGGATAATTGTTGACTGTAATAAGGTTATATCCGGCATGCCTGTATCTGTGCCAGTGCCCGTCCTTTAAATCGCAGTAATACGACAGATATCCATTGCATGTAATAAGAATCAGGTTTTCTTCCGGAAATCTGACCGCCTCAAATTCATCAAAGAGTTTCATGCTAATCACCCCCGCAGACTGTCTCTGACACTCTTGTGACTTCATCGCCACTCGAATGCATTGTATCCTATTTTATGCCGTCCCGGTTGACAAAATATACAAATATGTGTATTGTAATTGCCGTTACATAACACTTGTTATACAAAAGGATGGTTCATGTATGCCGCCAAAGACAAGAATCACCGAAGAGAAGATTGTCGATGCAGCCATCGAAGTGGTGCGTAAAGGCGGGTTTGAGCAGATCAATGCCCGAACAGTTGCGGATCAGCTGGACTGCTCCACGCAGCCCGTGATGTATCATTTTTCGACCATTGACAACCTGAAAAAAGCCGTCTACCAGCGCGCAGATCAGCTGCACTCGGAATACCTCATGACCCCATCCCCTGACCTGGATCCCATCCTCGCGATCGGCATCCGGTATATCCGCTTTGCCGTCGAGGAACCACAGCTGTTCCGTTTTCTGTTTCAGTCCGGATACGCGGAGGAACACGATCTTGCGGAAATGGTGAACTCCGAGGAGCTGCTCCCGGTGCTTTCCGCGATGCGGGAGGCCTCGGGGCTGAGCATGCGCAGGACCAGGAACGTATTCATCACCGTCGCTCTGTTCGCGCACGGATACGCGAGCATCATCGCGAACAACCATCTGGAATTCGATGAGAGCCTGATCGCGGAGCACCTTGAACGCGCATGGAACGGCGCGGTGTACGCGGCGGCGCAGGAGGGAAAAGATGAAAGTGATCATCCATGATCTGGGTCCGGAATACGAGGCCCTGATCGAAGCGAAATGCGGCCGCGCGGTCGCGGCGGACGGGAAATATGCGCCTTGCCGCGGATGCTTCGGCTGCTGGACGAAGCATCCGGCGGAGTGCTTCATGAAGGACAGCCTGCGGGAGGTCTGCCGCGTGATCGGCCGGGCGGACGAGCTCGTGATCGTCACGGGGAATCTCTACGGCGCGTACAGCGCCGCGGTCAAGAACGTCCTGGACCGCTCCATCGGGACGTCCACGCCCTTCAGCACCTACCGGGGCCGTCAGATGCACCATACGCTCCGCTACGGCAGGCACGACCTCTGGAAGGTCGTCGTGTACGGGGACGTGAGCGAGGCGGAGAAGGCCACGTTCCGACGCACGGCGGAGCGGAACGCGGTCAACGACGGCTATGAGCGGTCCGAGGTCGTTTTCCTGAAGGATCTCGGTGAACTGGAGGCGGCGCTGTGAAGACGGTATTCATCAACTGCAGTCCCAAGAAGAACGCGAGCGCTTCCGCGTATTTTCTTTCCCTCCAGCGCGTCTTCACCGGTGGGAAAAAGGTGAGCGAAAAGCTGCGTACGCCCGCCGACCACACCCGCGTCCTGGAGCAGCTCCGGGACGCGCAGGCGGCGGTGTTCGTCCTGCCGCTCTACGTGGACGGAGTCCCGTCCCACGTGCTCCGCTTCATGGAGGAGATGGAAACCTTCTGCCGCGAAAACGGCCTGAAGCTCAGCGTATACTGCGTCGCCAACAACGGCTTCATCGAAGGCAAGCAGAACGAGCCGCTGATGCAGGTCTTCGAAAACTTCTGCGCGCGCGCAGGGCTCACGTGGGGCGGCGG
>CACZTA010000169.1 GCA_902783935.1 uncultured Lachnospiraceae bacterium
AGAACCCTGGATATTTATCGAATCAGGGGATGTCAGAGGTTTCATTTCCCGGGATGCGATAAAAACAGGAAAAAGCGTCAACGTGCTGGTCCGTACGGCCGGCGAGGAGAAGATGAAGCAGGCCGTGCTTACGGTGGATGCACTGGAGAACGCCGCTTACAGATATTCTCTCTATACGACGAAAAACGTCACGAACCTGCTGTCCGGACTGGAAGGTGTGTCTGTCGACAGGCAGGCGATGATCCAGTACTCCATGCAGTTCCTCGGCAACCCCTATGTCTGGGGCGGCGAGTCCCTGACGCAGGGCTGTGACTGCTCAGGTTTTACGATGCTGATATACCGGCAGTACGGGATCCAGCTTCCGAGGTGTTCTTACGAGCAGGCGGAAGTAGGCATAAAGATCCCCGTCCAGGAAGCACTGCCCGGCGATCTCGTTTTCTATGCGAGAGACGGTGCGGTCTACCATGTCCTGATGGCGATCGGCGACGGCAAAGCGATCAATGCCAGTTCTTCGACGACCGGTATTATTATTTCAGATATCAATATGGATAAAGCCTGCTGGGCTGTCAGAATTCTTGATGACGGCACGGTGGTGACGGCGGATTCCTCTACCCAGGCGTCGCAGCTCGTGACAGCGGGCAGACAGGCCTATCAGGGCGATCCGGCTTCCAAACAGACGATCATCGACGCATACGCAAAAGCGTCTGAGCGCGAGTGGCAGCAGTACGGATTCTGCAGGTCTGTCATTATCGCACAGGCGATCCAGGAGACCGGCTGGGGTGCTTTCAGCAGTTCAAGTGCCGGCATCCAGGCAACCGACAATAATATTCTCGGCATGAACGAGGAACTTCTGAACGACAAGTGGGTCAGCCCGTGGACGGGCGGCTCCGCAAGCCGTCTGGTGCCGCAGCATTCCGGAGGCGGGTTCGTCTATAATTATGAGACCATGCGTACATACGAGGATATGGAATCCTGTATGGACGACTATGCCGCTTTCAAGATCGGCCTCCATCCGGAGCTGAGAGGCGTGACGGATGTGGACACGGTTATCTCCGTCGGCCTGAAGGGCTATGCGACCGATCCCACCTATCAGGACAAGATCAGGAAGATTATCGACGATTATAACCTGATGCAGTATGACGTGGTGACGGGGCTTTCGGACGGTGAGACCACTGATCCTGATGAGACTGACAGCTCTGCGGAGCTTCTGATTGAAGAGTTCCTGGAGAACGCTGACAGTTCAGCGGAACTTCCGGAAGACGATTCGGCGGAGCTTCCGGCAGCCGGCACGGCAGAGGAACCGGAGATGGACTTCGATGTACCGGAGCCGGCCGTGGCAGAGGACCGCAGAGGCGGACAGGTTGTCCCGGCTCAGATTCAGGACGCCGACGATGTCTTTTATGTCGCACCCGACAGTGACGGGGAGGCGGAGAAAGAAGACGGCCCGGCCGCTGAGGACGCAGTCCCTGCAGATCCTGTATCTGAAGATGAAGTGCCTGAAGATGCAGCCTCTGCTGAACCTGAAGATGCAGCTCCTGCTGAACCTGAAGCTGAGGATGCTTCTGACGGGACAGACTCACCGGATTACTGGTATGATGAACCGGACGGGGATGACGACGGAGAAGAAGTCTATACCTACTACGAAGACGACACTGACGAAGATGGTTATGACTATTCCGATGACGACGCTGACGACGGTGCTTTTGGCGACTACGGAGATGATGACGACGAAACCGTCACAGAGGATGACGGCCTCGGATATGCAGTAAATGCCGTTGGGGATGAAGACGTTCCCGAGTCGTTTGAGGACGGTGAGATCCAGGAAGAGGCAGACGAAGTCATCCCGGGTGAAGCGGATCCGGATACAGTGGATGAGTATGAACCGGAAGCTGCCACGAGAAACGCACGTGCAGACTATACGGAATATACGCAGGAGGATCTCGAACTGATCTGGGCGGTTGTTGCCCAGGAGGATGACACCTGTTATGACGGCGCGCTGGCGGTGATTACGACAGCGATGAACCGCGCTGATGTGAATTTCGGAGGCTACGGTGTGTCGGCTTACGACCAGCTGACAGCCCCGGGCCAGTATGCCGGCGGTTACGAAGCCCGTCTGGGCGGCAACGTCCCCGACTTTGTGAAACAGGCAGTGGCTGACTGCCTTGACAGCGGCATCAGGAATAATACCTGCACTGAGTTCCGCTATGAGAATATTACCGGGGATGCGCTCCAGATCGGCGCAAACTGGTATTTCAACTGAAAAAGAAGGCGGATTTCGAAGCTGAAACCGAACTGGAACCGCGCACCGGGATTTCCCGGCGCGCGGTTTTTCTCTTGACATACCCTGCAGTTTGTCTGTACAATAGCACTCTGCGGGACTCTGCAAGTCCTGTCTGGTAAATTTCACACGTCAACACGTTAATGCGTAAAACCAAAAGGGGTTATGCCATGTACAGAAAAGTCGATACCGACATGAATTTTGTCGATCGCGAGAAGAAGACGGTGCAGTTCTGGAAAGAAAACGATATTTTCCGTAAGAGCATCGAAATACACGAAGGCGGTCCGACATATATGTTTTATGACGGCCCGCCGACAGCGAACGGCCAGCCGCATATCGGCCATGTCCTGACGCGCGTAATCAAGGATACGATTCCGCGCTATCATGCCATGAAGGGAGAATACATTCCCAGAAAAGCCGGGTGGGATACCCACGGCCTCCCGGTTGAGATCGAAGTGGAAAAGCTGCTCGGTCTTGACGGAAAAGAGCAGATCGAAGAGTACGGTGTCGAGCCGTTTATTCAGAAATGCAAGGAATCTGTGTGGAAGTATGAGGGGATGTGGAGAGAATTCTCCGATGTTGTCGGTTTCTGGGCGGACATGGATCACCCGTACGTGACCTATCATGATGACTTTATCGAGTCGGAGTGGTGGGCCCTGCAGCAGATTTTTAATAAGGACCTCCTCTATGAAGGCCATAAAATCGTGCCGTACTGTCCGAGATGCGGCACGCCCCTGTCGAGCCATGAGGTGGCGCAGGGCTATCGCGCGGTAAAAGAGCGCTCCGCGATCGTCCGTTTCCGCGCCCTGAATCTGAAATATAATCCCGAAACCAGGGAGGATGAGCCGACCGGGGATGAGGGAGAAGTATTCTTCCTTGCGTGGACGACGACCCCCTGGACGCTTCTGTCCAATGTTTCGCTCTGCGTAAATCCTGATGAAGATTATGTACAGGTAAAAGCGGCGGACGGCTATGTCTATATCATGGCTGAAGCCCTTGTTTCCCAGGTGCTTGCGGAGACGGATGAGGATAAAAAACCGGAGATCCTCAGGCGGTACAAGGGAAAAGACCTGGAATACTATGAATACGAGCCCCTCTACAAGTGTGCCGCTGACGCTGCGGCTGCACAGCGCAGGAAGGGCTTCTACGTCATGTGCGACAGCTATGTCACGATGACGGACGGTACCGGAATCGTTCACTGCGCGCCGGCTTTCGGTGAAGACGATAACCGCGTCTGCTCCAGATACAATCTCCCGTTCCTGCAGTTTGTCAATGAAAAAGGCGAGATGACGGAGGAGACCCCGTTTGCGGGCATGCGCGCGAAGCCGTCGGAAAAAGAGATCGCGGAAGGCGCTGTCAGCGCGGATCCGGAGATCCTGAAAGAGCTGGACGCATCCGGGAAACTGTTCGCGGCGCCGAAGTTCGAGCATGATTACCCGTACTGCTGGAGATGCGACACGCCGCTGCTTTATTATGCGAGGGCATCCTGGTTTATCCGGATGACGGCGGTCAGGGACGACCTGATCAGGAACAATGCAAAAATCAACTGGATACCGGCATCCATCGGCAAAGGCCGTTTCGGCGACTGGCTTGAAAATGTCCAGGACTGGGCACTCTCCCGCAACCGTTACTGGGGCACCCCGCTCAACATCTGGGTCTGCGAGGAATGCGGCGAAAAAATGTCGATCGGCTCCAAGGCGGAACTCCGCGAGAAGAGCGACAACTGCCCGGAGGATATCGAACTGCATAAGCCTTATGTGGACCAGGTGACGATCACCTGTCCTCACTGCGGGAAGACCATGCGCAGGGTCCCGGAAGTCATTGACTGCTGGTTCGATTCAGGCGCCATGCCGTTCGCCCAGCTGCATTATCCGTTTGAAAACAAGGAGCTGTTTAAGGAACAGTTCCCGGCGAGCTTTATTTCCGAAGCGGTGGACCAGACGCGCGGATGGTTTTATTCCCTCCATGCGATCTCGACGCTGCTGTTTAATGAGCCGTGCTTTAAAAACTGCATCATCCTGGGTCTTGTACAGGACGAGAACGGACAGAAAATGTCCAAATCCAAAGGAAACGCCGTTGACCCCATGGAAGCGCTGGCGACCTACGGGGCAGATGCGATCCGCTGGTATTTCCTGACGAGTTCCGCGCCGTGGCTTCCGAGCAGGTTCTACGGGAAAGCCGTGCTCGAAGGACAGCGCAAGTTCCTCGGGACACTCTGGAATACGTATGCGTTCTATGTCCTCTACGCAAATATTGACGAATTCGATGCGACAAAATACAAAGCTGATCCGGAGACGCTGAGCGTTATGGACCGCTGGATTCTGTCGAGACTGAATTCGGCCGTCAAAGCAGTTGACGGTTATATGGCCGCATACAGGGTGACTGAAGCCGGGAAGGCGCTTCAGGACTTTGTCGACAGCCTGAGCAACTGGTACGTCCGCAGGTGCCGGAGCCGTTTCTGGGCAGGCGGAATGGAGCAGGACAAGATCAATGCTTATGAGACGCTGTATACCTGCCTCGTCACTGTGTGCAAGATGGCGGCGCCGATGATTCCGTTCATGACGGAGGAAATCTATCAGAATCTCGTCAGGACGATTGATGCGGAGGCTCCGGAGAGCATCCATCTGTGCGATTATCCCGAAGCGGATGAATCCCTGATCGATGCCGCCCTGGAAGAAAACATGAAGCACGCGTACGACATCGTCGTGCTCGGACGCGCGGTTCGGAACGGCAGCGGCATCAAGAACCGCCAGCCGATCGGTACCATGTACGTCAAGGCTCCGTTTGACGTGCCGGAATACTACCGCGAGATTATTCTCGACGAGCTGAATGTCAAGACGCTCGAGATGAAAGATGATGTCAGCGAATATGCGGGCATCACGATCAAGCCGGATTTTGCCGCGATCGGCCGGAATTTCCCGAAAGAGATGAAAGGGGCGGTCATCGGTGCCATCAGGGGCATTGATCCCGAAAGCGCCCAGAGGGAACTGAAAGCGAAAGGCAGCATCACCGTGAACCTGAACGGTCAGGAGACGGAACTGGCAGAGGAAAACCTTCTCATTGAGACAAAGAAGAAAGAAGGCTTCGAAGCGCTCTCGGACAACGGGACGACAGTCGTGCTCGACAAACACCTGTCACCGGAGCTGATCGAGGAAGGCTTTGTCCGCGAAATCGTCAGCAAGATCCAGACGATGCGCAAGGAAGCCGGCTTCGAGGTGATGGACCGCATCCGCGTCTATGCGGCGGGCAATGACCGCCTGCAGCAGATCATGGAGGCAAACCGCGGTTCGATCTGCAGGGATGTTCTTGCGGACGAGCTTATTTTCGGACAGACCGCCGGCAGTGTAAAGGAATGGAAGATTAATTCCGAGCCGGTGACACTTGGTGTGGAGAAGGTATAAAAAAGGGGAGCCGTCTGCCGGAGAAGAGAAATCCGGGAGACTTAAAAAAAGAATAAAAGGAGGCTCAGTTAAGCAGTGAGTAGTGTAAAAAACAAGTTTGATAAGAAGAAGTTTGTAGAGGCCGTCCGGGCGAACGTCAAGAAGCTGTACCGCAGGGATATCACGGAAGCGACACAGCAGCAGCTCTACCAGGCGGTCGCCGCGGTTATCGAGGATTCCGTTATTGACATGTGGATGGATTCCTGCCAGCGCTTCGAGAAGCAGCAGAATAAAATCGTCTACTACCTGTCGATGGAGTTCCTGATCGGACGTGCACTCGGAAACAATCTTCTGAACCTCGGTGAATATGAGAGCGTGGGGAGCGCACTCAAAGAACTGGGCCTTGATATAAACGCCATCGAAGACGAAGAGCCGGATCCGGCTCTCGGCAACGGCGGTCTCGGCCGCCTTGCGGCATGTTTTATGGATTCGCTGGCAAGCGGCGGCTATCACGCATACGGCTGCGGCATCAGGTATCATTACGGTATGTTCAGGCAGAAAATCGACAACGGTTTCCAGAAGGAAGTGCCTGACAACTGGCTGAAGAACGGCTATCCGTTTGAGCTGAAGAGACCGGAGCACGCCAAGGAAGTCCGCTTCGGCGGCAATACCAGGATCGAGTATGACCCTGCGATCGGCGACAATAAATTCATCTATGAAAACTATTCCTCCGTCCTGGCAGTGCCGTATGACATTCCCGTGGTCGGTTATAAGAACGGCGTTGTGGACGCACTCAGGATCTGGGACGCCGAGGCGATCAACCGGTTCGAGCTGGCTTCCTTTGACAGGGGCGAATACGCGAAAGCCGTCGAGCAGGACAATCTTGCCAGAACGATTACTGAGGTCCTGTATCCCAATGACAACCACATGGCGGGCAAGGAGCTGCGCCTGAAGCAGCAGTATTTCTTCATTTCCGCATCTGTACAGGAAGCGCTGGTCAAGCACCTGAGAATGTTCGGCACCCTTGATAATCTGCCGGAGAAGGTGTGCTTCCAGCTGAATGATACGCACCCGACGGTGGCGGTGCCCGAGCTGATGAGGCTCCTGATGGATGAGTACGGCTACGGCTGGGACAAGGCGTGGAAGATGACCACGGAGACCTGCGCGTACACGAACCACACCATCATGGCCGAAGCGCTGGAAAAATGGCCGATCGACCTGTTCTCGCGCCTCCTGCCGCGAATCTACCAGATCACGGAGGAAATCAACCGCCGGTTCCTGTGCGAAATCCAGGCGAGATATCCGAACGACCAGCGGAAGGTCCGGGACCTGGCGATCATCTATGACGGCCAGGTGAGAATGGCCTATCTGGCGATCGTGGGCAGCCACAGCGTCAACGGCGTTGCCGCCCTGCATACGGATATCCTGAAGAAGGACGTCCTGAAAGC
>CACZTA010000170.1 GCA_902783935.1 uncultured Lachnospiraceae bacterium
CCGATCCCGTTCAGTTCCTTGAACCACAGCTTTGCATGTTCTTTTTCATTATCCGCTGTCTTCAGAAACAGTGCGGCAATCTGCTCAAATCCTTCTTTTTTGGCTTTTGAGGCGAAGTAGGTGTATTTATTTCGTGCCTGTGATTCTCCGGCAAATGCTGCCTCCAGATTCTTTTCTGTCTGTGTTCCAGCGTATGGATTCTGTTTCTTTTCTGCGTCTGACATTTGTACAGCTCCTTTCCATATTTACTTTCAGATTTCGACCGGGTTTCCTGCGAAAATGCCGTATCGGGGAATAATTCTGAATTATTATTAGTTTATATAAAAGGATTACAACAATCAATACCCGGTCATGTGAAAAACAGAAGAATCGGAGGATCTTTTTTATTCCTAATATCGGATGACAGCGTTATACTCAGAAGGAGATCGTGTTTAAAAAACTGATATAATAGTTACTAATTATGAAAGAACAATATCAGGCTAAAGGGAAACAGTACGGACAGGCTCTTCAGATGATGACCGGTTCCATGATTATCTATGGAACGATCGGCATTTTCAGGAAGTTCATTCCGCTTCCGTCAGATGCTCTTGCATTCAGCAGGGGAATTGCCGGGGGAGTCTTCCTCCTGCTTCTGATGAGAGTAAGAGGGCAGCGCTTTGCGTGGGAAAAAACGGGGAAAAAGAATTTTATCCTTCTGGCTGTTACGGGCGCAATTATCGGATTTAACTGGATCCTCCTGTTTGAAGCCTACAATTATACGACAGTGGCGGTAGCGACACTGTGTTATTATATGCAGCCGGTGATTGTCCTCATGCTGTCGCCGCTGGTCCTGAAAGAGCGCATCTCGGGGAAACAGATGTTCTTTGCGGCACTGTCCGTCGCCGGCATGATCCTTGTGTCGGGTGTAATCGGAGATAATGCGGGAGGACCGGGAAATACCAGAGGAATCCTGCTCGGGCTCGGCGCAGCCGTCCTGTATGCGGCAGTGGTCCTGATCAACAAGCAGATCCGCGGAGTTCCCGCCTATGAAAAGACCGTGATCCAGCTGATATCAGCGGCGGCAGCATTGATCCCGTACATGGCAGCGCACGGAAACCTGCGGAGTTTTCCGATGAACGGAACAGAAACGGTGCTTCTGTTAATCGTCTGCCTGGTCCACACGGGAATTGCCTATGCGCTGTATTTCGGAGCAATAGAAAATCTGCCTGCCCGGAGCTGTGCGCTGCTCAGCTATATTGATCCCGTAACAGCGGTTCTGCTGTCAGCCCTGTTCCTTCATGAAGCCGTGACGGTCTTCAGCGCGGCGGGTGCTGTCCTGATTATCGGGTCCGCGATCGGGAGTGAGCTTGCCGGAAAAAAAGGAGATATAGCCGGATATGAGAAAAATGAAGTCTAAGTTCATATAACGGGATTCAGGCCAACCGTATTATCCTTCAGATCAGGGCGCGGTCCTGATCTGATTAAATTGCGGTGTAATCCGGAACGGCAGGGGGAGAGAAATGGATTACATTATAAATGCTTTGATTTTTTTCATAACGATCCTCTGTATGATCCGCTTTTTCCGCAAAGACGGCAGATGGACCGCGGGAAAAGCACGGGATGCTTTCCGCTTCTTCACAGTACAGAGCAATGTTTTCTGTGCTGTGGCAGCGCTGCTTATGTGCATAAGGCCGGAGATGCACTGGATCTGGGTCCTGAAATACATAGGGACCGCTGCGGTGAGCGTCACGATGCTCACGGTCTTTCTGTTCCTCGGTCCCACCATGGGATACGGAAACTTACTTAAAGGACCGGATTTTTTTATGCATCTCGGGACACCGCTTCTGGCAATCTTTTCTTTTTCTGTGCCGGAAAAAAGAGGGATGAGCTTCAGTACGGCCCTGCTCGGGATGCTGCCGGTTATTCTGTACGGGCTGCTGTATATGTATAAGATCCTTTTTGCACCTGAAGAAAAGATCTGGGAAGATTTTTACGGATTTAACAGAGGCGGAAAATGGCCCGTGGCATTTGCCGCCATGCTCACCGGCACGCTGATCGTCTGTCTGGCCCTGCGCGCATTGCAGAACGCCTGACGTGATTTTGAAAACCGGGAGGGAGCCACGTATGTCATCTGCAGACAAAATACAGGAATTAAACAGGATTCTGCATGAAAGCACGAGTACGGTATTTCTCGGAGGCGCGGGTGTCTCTACGGAAAGCGGGATCCCGGATTTCCGCAGCAAAAACGGCCTTTACCGCAAAAAGGACAGGATGTTCCGCAGATACAGACCGGAATACCTGCTGAGTGACCAGTGTCTGAAGAGGGAGCCGGAAGTGTTTTTCGCATACTGCCGGAAGAACCTGGATGCCAGGGCAGTGCTTCCGAACGCGGCGCACAGGAAGCTCGCGGAGATGGAGAAAGCCGGCATGCTGGCCGGGATTATCACGCAGAATATAGACGGACTCCATCAGAAAGCAGGAAGCAGAAATGTACAGGAGATTCACGGATCAGTCCTGCGCAGTTACTGTATGTGCTGCTTTAAGGAGTACGGCCCGGATTTTATTTTTGACAGCGAAGACCCGGTTCCGCGCTGCCCTGCCTGCGGGAAGACGGTAAGACCGGATGTCACGTTATACGGAGAAGTGCTCCCCCTGAAAGCTTATGAGGCGGCGACTTCCCTCATCAGGTATGCAGACTGCCTGATCATCGGCGGCACCTCCCTGGAGGTCGGCTCCGCCGCACAGCTGGCACACATGTATCACGGTTCCCGGCTCATTATTATCAATAAAGGGAAGACAAAACTGGAGGGGCGAGCGGATCTGGTGATTCATGAACCGATCGGCGAGGTAATGGACCAGGTCGTTCTCTGACCGGCTGCAGAAAAAAGTATGATACTGATATAAAAGGGTCAGTATCTGTCTTACATGAAAGGACAATTATGAATTATCCGGTTAATCTGATTCTGTTGTTTTTTATTTATTCGTTTGCGGGATGGTGTATGGAGGTCATCCTGAAATACAGACAGTTCCACCGGTTTATTAACAGGGGATTCCTGACGGGACCGGTCTGCCCGATTTACGGAACCGGCGTCGTCCTCATCACGGTGTCAGCCGGCGCTCTCTCAGCGTATGAAACCTCAATTGGAACGACATTTGTTCTCTCGTTTCTCCTCTGCGGGACGGTCGAATATCTGACCAGCTATGTCATGGAGAAACGGTTTCATGCCCGCTGGTGGGATTACAGCCAGAAGCCGATGAACCTGCACGGGCGGGTGTGGATCGGGAACCTGCTCCTGTTCGGTGTTGCGGGAGTCGTGATAATCCATATCTCGAATCCTCTCCTTTACAGGTTTTCAGGCCTGTTTTCCGAAAAAGCGAGAGCGGTCACTGCGGGGCTCCTCCTTGCGGTTTTTGCGGCAGATTATGTTGTATCCCATTTTGTCCTGAAACTTGTCAAGGTAAGTGTTGAGAGCAGTGAGGCAGATAATACGGAAGAGATCAGCAAAGAAGTTCACCAGCTTCTGTCTGACCGCTCTTATTTCCACAGACGTTTTGCAGATGCCTATCCTGAGGTGACATACCGGACGGAACGCGTAAAAGCAAGGATCGAAGCAGTAAAAGCTGAGACAGAACGCCTGCGCCGGGAAGCGGAACAGAGAATAGAAGCAAAGGCGGAGAAGGTGGCGGAGAGCCTCGAACCGTCTGTCCTTATCCGGAATACGATTATCAGCAAACAGGATGAACTGATCGCGATCCTGTATAATGAACAGACGGCAACAGATGAAGAGAAGGCGCTCAAGTCGGAGATTGACCGGGAGAGAAGCCGCCTGGATGCGCGCTCGATTGTGAAGCGCTATTATAACAGAAAACTGGCTGAGGAATGATTTTCTGAAATCAGAGAAAGGCAGGGGATTGAAATGATCACAAGAAACGAAGCATTTGAACTGCTGAAAAAATATAACAGCGACCCGTTCCACATCCGGCATGCGGTCACTGTCGAAGCGGTCATGAAATGGTTTGCGAAAGACCAGGGCTATGCAGACGAAGAAGAACACTGGGGGATTGTCGGGCTTCTGCATGACATTGATTTTGAACAGTATCCGGATCAGCACTGCATCAAGGCGCCGGAACTGCTGAGGGAAGGCGGTGTTCCGGAAGACATTATCCGGAGTGTGGTCAGTCACGGCTATGGCATTACCGTCGACGTAAAGCCTGAGCACCAGATGGAGAAGGTGCTCTTTGCCTGCGATGAACTGACAGGGCTGATCTGGGCAGCTGCGCTGATGCGCCCGTCAAAAAGCACAAAAGATATGGAACTGAAGTCTCTGAAAAAGAAGTATAAAACGAAAGCGTTTGCAGCCGGCTGCAGCAGGGAGGTGATCAGTTCCGGCGCGGAGATGCTGGGCTGGGAGCTGGATGAGCTTTTGCAGAAAACACTGAGCGCCATGCAGGCCTGTGAAGATGAGATTCAGGCACAGGAAGTTTTGTGAATAAATCTGGAAGGACATCCGGTATGCTGAAACCATATACGTCATTAAGGGAGGCCGGAAGAAGTCTTTTTATACAGGGATCTGTTCTGACCGCGGTCCTGATCCTGTTCTGCCTTGCAGGCAGGCTTATGGCGGGAAATGACTTTAAAACAACACTTATTCTACCTTACAGGGATGAAGCCCCGGATCCTTCGGAACTGGTATTCCGGTGGGAAGGGGAGGCAGTTCCCGTCAGAGACTTCAGGGTGGAAAAGACAGCCGGGAGACCGGGCGAAACGACTGTTCTGACGATGATCATGCAGCCCGAAAAACCGGGAAAGTTTGAACTGAATGTGGAAGACCGGAACGGGAGGGACCTGAGCTCGGAGCGGATCCGTGTGGGACGCATGATGACATCGTTTGCGGATTCTACCGGAAGTTTTACCGGTGATGAAATGGTCATTATCGCTTCACTTCTTTTCTATGCGGGAATGTGCGGGATCACATTTGTTTTTTTCAGGCGCATGAAGGGCGGGCTTGCGTATTCATATCCGGTCATCTTTTCATTAGGCGTGTTTATTTTCTCCCTTGTGGCGCTTGTGATCGAACTGCCCGTGTATATAAATCACGTGAAGGCGCCGGGCTTATATCCGACATGGCAGATCCTGTCCGATCTGGCGGCAGGCGGAAAGAATTTTGTCCTTCTGACATCTCCGCTGCTGATGGTTTTCAGCCTGCTGCTGATCATCAGTAATATTGAACTGCTCCGGCATGAACGTCCGAGATTTCAGAATGTACTCGGCTTACTGCTCGGCATTATCATGATCGGAGCCGCCCTGCTGTATTATTATCAGGACAGTGGTGCCTTTTACAGATCGGCAAAGCTGTATCAGATCGCGGCAACTGCTGAAAATGTGATCGGGATCGCCCTCACTTATGTGGAATGCATTCTCATCAGCACCGTCATCTGCGGCCTTCGCGCCGCGAAGCATGTGCCGTCACGTGACCGGGACTATATTCTGATCCTCGGGTGCGGATTCCGGAAGGACGGGACCCTTCCGCCGCTTCTTAAAGGGCGGGTAGAGAAGGCGATGGAGTTCTGGTACAGACAGAAAGAAGAGACGGGCAAAGAAGCTGTCGTAATACCGTCGGGCGGACAGGGTGTGAACGAGCCGATGCCGGAAGCCGAAGCGATGTACAGGCATATGGCCGCAGCCGGTTTTCCGGAGAGCGCGGTCGTCCGGGAAGACAAATCAGCCAATACCTATCAGAACATGGAATTCTCTAAAAAGATTATCGAGTCTGATGCAGCTGATCCGTCGAAGGCAAAAACTGTTTTCGTGACAACAAATTACCATGTCCTTCGAAGCGGGATCTGGGCAGGCCTTGCGGGACTCGATGCGGAGGGGCTCGGAAGCAGGACGAAGTGGTGGTTCTGGCCGAATGCTTTCGTAAGGGAGTGCATCGGCCTCCTGAGGAACCGGATTGTCCCGGAGATTATATGTCTTGTGCTGGTTTCCGCTGTGTTTGCAGTGATGACGGTTCTGACTTCTTTCTGAGAAAACCCGTTGATTCTTTTTATAAAGTCGGGTATGATAAAAACAGGCAGAAAATTTTTCAGGCAAGCAAAAAATAATAAAGCACACTTTGTTTTTTAAGGAGAGAAGAATCATGAACAGAACGAATAATGCAGAGATGGAGTTTACGCTGAATCATCTGCCCGCTTCTGATGACAGATGGCTTTCCGTTATGGACGTGGAAAATGTCAGAAAAGCCCTGACCTTTCACCGCTCGTTTCCACAGTATGAGGTGACCCCCCTTCACAGCCTGAAGCAGATGGCAAAGTATCTGGGCGTAAAGGGACTCTATGTCAAGGATGAATCTTACCGCTTCGGCCTGAATGCGTTCAAGGTGCTGGGCGGGTCTTACGCAATCGGCAGCTATATTGCAAAGAAGACCGGCAAGGATATATCGGAACTGCCCTATGAAGTCCTCTCTTCTGAGCAGTTCAGAGAGGAAATGGGCCAGACAACTTTCTATACTGCCACAGACGGAAATCACGGCAGGGGTGTCGCCTGGGCGGCCAATCGTCTCGGCCAGAAGGCTGTCGTGAGGATGCCGCGCGGTTCCGCAAAGACGCGGCGCGATAATATTGCGAAAGAAGGGGCCGAGGTCACGATTGAGGACCTGAACTATGATGAATGTGTCCGGCTGGCTGCCTCCCAGGCAAAGACGGATCCGTCCGGTGTGATCGTACAGGATACGGCATGGCGCGGATATACGGACATTCCTTCCTGGATCATGCAGGGATACGGAACGATGGCCCTTGAGGCGGACAGGCAGCTGCTCGCCGACGGCGTCGAGAGACCGACGCATATCTTTGTTCAGGCCGGTGTCGGTTCGCTGGCTTCTGCCGTTGTCGGTTATTTTGCAAATAAGTATAAAGACGAAGAGCCGGTCATGTGTGTCTGCGAAGCAGGAGCAGCAGCATGTCTCTACCGCTCGGCTGTAAAGGGGACCGGTGAAACGGTGAAAGTCCGCGGCAAGCTTGATACGATCATGGCCGGCCTGGCCTGCGGTGAGCCCAATGTGATCGGCTGGGATATCCTGAGGAACCATGCGGCCGGATTCGCCGCGTGCCCGGACTGGATGAGCGCAAAGGGAACCCGTATGTACGGGGTGCCGCTGCACGGCGATCCGACGGTTATTTCCGGTGAATCCGGATCCGTGACCATGGGATTCCTGGCATCAATCATGATGTATCCGCGGTATGAAGAGGTTAAGAAAGCGCTGAAGCTGGATGAGAATTCCCAGATCCTTCTGATTTCGACGGAAGGAAATACGGACCCGATGCGTTTCCGTGAAGTGGTATGGGATGGTCTCTACGGTGTGCGGCACCGCGGAGAAGAAGTGGTCAAATAATACTTGCAGAAGGAGACTGAATAAATGCTGGCGCCTTATCAGTTATCGGTCAGGACCAGGACATATTTCGGCAGCGGCTGTACGGAGCAGGCCCTGCAAAAGGAGCAGGAGCTTCTTGGTCCCCGCGTACTTCTTGTGAGTACCGGCCGGAGCCTCCGGAAGCACGGGTATCTGGATGATCTGGTAAGAATGATCGGGGCGGATGTCGCTGTATGCGACTGTATATCCGCCAATCCCGATGTAACGGAAATCAGGGAAGCCGTAAAAGCCGGAAAAGAAATGCATGCCTCGTCGGTCGTCGGATTCGGCGGAGGAAGTGCGGTCGATGCCGCAAAGGCAGCTGCAGCAGGTATCGTCTCGGAATATGATGTCGGTGACTTCCTTTCCGGGCAGCAGCCGCTGCCGGAAAATCCTTTGCCTGTCATCGCCGTTCCGACGACTGCCGGAACTGGCGCAGAACTGACGAAGGGCGCAATTATTTCGGACAGGGAGCGGGGAATCAAAGGAGGTATCCGGGGGGAGCAGCTTATACCTGCCGCGGCAGTCGTCGATCCGTCTTATACGGAGACGCTTCCTCTGAAGGTTACACTTGAATCCGGTTTCGATGTCTTTGCCCATGCAGCAGAGAGTTACTGTGCAGTGAAGGCAAATCCTTTTTCGGAAATGCTTTCGGAAAAAGCCGTACGCATCACCGGCGCCATGCTGCCGAGGCTCTGCCGGAGCCTTAAGGACACCGAAGCCAGGGAACAGATGAGTTTTGCCGCGCATATCATGGGCTATAATGTCAATAATGTCGGAAATTGCCTGCCGCACAGGCTCCAGTACCCGGTCGGGGCGGAGACGGATACCAGCCACGGGGCCGGACTTGCCGCTCTATACCCCGCATGGTTCAGGCACGAGGAGACGGTGCAGCCGGAGCGGGTCGGAAAGCTTCTGGAGTGGCTTGGCTGCAGCGGGGATGAGGCCCCTGATGTGAGAATTCACC
>CACZTA010000171.1 GCA_902783935.1 uncultured Lachnospiraceae bacterium
GGTCTGCATCACCGGTGCAGCTGAAACCGCCGCGGCTCCGCTGCCGGGCAAATGTGCGGCTGCCCCTTCCGGCATGACCATCAGGAACACCAGGAAAAGGACGGCTGCAATCAGGCGCAGGTGCTTTCTTCCGCCCGCTCTCATGGTCTGTTTCATCGGTCTCCCTCCCGAATAAAGGAATCTGTACGACATATCCTCATGCCTCAGGCTTATTCACGGATGCCAGCGCCTCCGTGATCCGCTCGAAGTGCATGAAATGAGATGCTTTTACGAGTATTGTATCTCCCCTGCAGACAAGGCCGGGCAGTTCCGCAAGCAGATCCTCCGCAGAGGCGAAATGCTTCACCTGCACAGCAGGATTTTCTTCGAGAATACCGCCGGCGATCTCTTCCGCCAGGTCTCCCACCGTCAGGAAAAGGTCAATGCCCGTCCCCGCACATGTCCTGCCGACTTCCCGGTGCAGCGCACGCTCATTCTTCCCGAGTTCGCCCATGTCGCCGAGGATGGCCACCTTCCGGCCCTCTGCCGCCGCGAGGACACCGACGGATGCTTTCATGGACACCGGGTTTGCATTATAACAGTCATCAATGACGGTAAACCGGTCCGTCTCAATCAGGTTCAGGCGGCCTGCGAGGCTCTCCGTGCTCTCGATGCCGGCTTTTATTTCATCCATGGTCAGCCCGTATACGGATCCGACCGCTGCACCGGCAAGCGCATTCATGACCATATGCATGCCGGGCTGCGGAACCGTCACGTCAACTGACTCTTCATCGATCCAGATCGTACACGCTGTTCCCTTAAGGCCCAGCGGGCGGATGTTGTCCGCATATACCCTGAACTTCGGGCTCATTCCGTAAAACACCGGCTGCCTGCCGTGTACGTCCGTAATCGTGCCCAGCTTGTCATCTTCTCCGTTCAGGATGACCGTCCCGGTCAGTTTTACATAATCGAAGCACTCTGTCTTCGCTTTCAGGACGCCGTCCCGGTCCCCGAGAAACTCCAGGTGGCATTCCCCGATATTGGTAATGACCATCGTATCCGGCTCCGCCGTATCCGCCAGATCCGTCATCTCGCCGAAGTGGCTGATGCCCATCTCGAGGACGGCGATCTCGTCCTCTTCCGTAATCCGGAAGATCGTCAGCGGAAGGCCGAGGTTGTTATTGAAATTTCCAAGTGTCTTCAGGACTCTGTATTTCTGAGACAGCACGGCGGCGATCATTTCCTTCGTGCTCGTCTTGCCGACGGAGCCCGTAATTCCGACCACCGGCAGTCCCATCACCCGTCTGTAGAAGCCTGCGATCTCCTGGATCGCTTTCGCTGTCGATTCCACCAGGATGTGCGGATACTGTGAAACGCCTTCCGAGTGCTCCGTCAGCGTCAGCATCGCTCCGGCTTCCATCGCCTGCGGGATATAGTCATGGCCGTCCGCACGCGTTCCCTTCATCGGGATATACAGACATCCGCCGGTTACTTTCCGGCTGTCCGTCGTCACTGCCGTCACTTCCCTGTCTTTCAGTTCAGCCGGTCCGTGCCAGCGTCCGTGACAGGCCTTCGCAATCGCAGCCGGCGTCATCTGTTTCATACTCACTTTTTCTCCTTCCTGTACTTCTTCATCGACGCCTCGACGAGCTTCTCACAGAGAGACGGGAAACTGATCCCGATCGCCCGCGCTTCCTGGGGCATGAGGGAAGTGGGTGTCATGCCGGGCAGTGTATTCGCCTCGATGCAGTACATATTTCCCTCCCGGTCCATCATGAAGTCAAGGCGCGCGTAGGCATCCAGGCAGAGTGCTTTGTATCCTTCGACCGCCAGCTGCTTCATCCGCTTCGTCTCTTCCCCTGTCAGTTTCGCGGGGCAGGTCTCGATCGCGGCGCCGGGCGTATATTTTGTCTTGTAATCATAGAACAGGTCGAGAGGTGCGATCTCGATAACCGGCAGTGCCTCGCCGTCGATCACGCCGATGGAGAACTCCCTGCCCGGGATATAGGATTCCACGATTACCTCGCCCTCGATTTCAAATGCCGCCGTGAGCGCTTTTTCATATTCCTCCCGGTTGTTGACAATATAAACGCCGACAGAAGATCCGCCGTTGCAGACTTTGACGACGACCGGATAGACCAGGCCCCTGGACGCCAGATCATAATCAAAATGATCCGCCGTCATGACAAATCCCTCCGGAACCGGTATGCCGTGAGACTTCAGCATGATCTTCGTGAGCCCCTTGTCCATGCAGAGGGCAGAGCCGATATATCCGGTTCCCGTATAGCGGATCCTTTTTAAGTCAAAGGAGGCCTGCACCTTTCCGTTTTCCCCGTTCTCCCCGTGAAGCGCAAGGAACGTAATATCCGCCATCTTGCAGATCTTCGTGACATTTGCACCGAAGAAAGAGCGGTTCGGGTTTGCAAGGGCGCTCTTGATATGGGAATCCCGCTGACGGATATAGGCCGCTGCTTCCTGCACGTCATAATCTTCCGGAAATGCATCCATCAGGTTTACATATTCATCCCCGAAAAAAACATCCAGGAGGATCGCGCGGTGTCCCTGTCCGCGAAGCGCTTTACAGACTTCCGTTCCTGAAACGATCGATATTTCTCTCTCTGTGGAAACGCCTCCGCACAATACGACTATGTTCATGTGAATCTCCTCATCCTGTTTCTGATCATCAGCTGCCTCAGCAGCATATGTTTTATGCCGCGGTATAATTTGCCGCAACTTATAGTGTAACTTCCGTCGTGAAAAAAAGCAACCTTCCGCTCAGTGCTTCCTCATATGGTTGTGGTTTGTCTTCAGGTCAATCTGCTTCGGGCGGACTTTGGAATAGATAATTCTCTGGCTTGAATAAAGGCCGTTATAGCCGGATACAACAAACGACACAATGCAGGACAGCGCGAAAAACAGGATTCCTTCCGCCCCGAATACTTCGATGGAAAGAAAAATCGACGCGACGACCGTATTGGTTGCTCCGGCAAAAGCCGCCACGAGGCCGACAGCGGCGCCGAATCCTGCAGGTATGCCGAGAAGCGGGGCTGCCACACAGCCGAATGTCGCACCGATAAAGAACGTCGGGACAATTTCGCCGCCCTTAAAGCCCGCTTCCAGCGTCAGTGCCGTAAAAAGAATCTTCAGAAGGAACGCTTCCGGCCGCGCCTGCCCTTCCACAACGGCTGCCCGGATAATTTCGCCTCCCGCACCGTTATAATCGGCCGTTCCCAGTACTTTTGTGAGAATAATCACGAGGACAGCACCCGCCGCCACCCTGATATAAGGATTCTTAAAAAAGCGCCTGTACAGATGCCCGGTTGTATGGAGTACCTGAACAAACAGAACGGACACGAGGCCTGCCGCTGCCGCGAGGACCATGACCCGCACAAAATAATGGACTTCGAGTGCCGGGACATCGATCGCAAACCGGAACGGGACGGCGCCGAATTTCTCCGACAGCCAGATCGCGATCAGTGAGGACAGATAAGACGGCAGGAGCGCCATCTCCAGATAGGAGCCGACATTTATAAACAGCATGACAAATACTGCCGCGGTCAGCGGTGTCCCGAAGATCGCTGAAAAAAACGCCGCCATGCCGGACATGGTTGCCACGCGCATCTCATCTTCGTCCAGACGGAAGAACGCACCGATGTGGTTGCCGATGTCGCCTCCGATCTGGAGCGCTGCGCCCTCCCTGCCCGAAGAGCCGCCGCACAGATGAGTCAGGATGGTGCCCGTAAAAATCGACGGGAGAAGCTCTATGCGCAGACGCGATCCCTCCCGCGCCGCTTCGATCACCGTATCCGTGTTATTTCCCTCCTGTCCGAGGAAACGGTACAGAAAAACAATCAGGAGACCCGCGAAAGGCAGGCAGTACAAAAGCCACGGATGAGCCGTGCGCAGGGCTGTGGCCTCAGCGACACCGTTATAAAACAGAGCCCCTACGAGACCGCAGGCCACGCCGGTCACGGCAGCAATCAGGATCCATTTGAGAAGATACCCGGCATAGCGCACCAGATATTCGGGCAGGCTCATCCGGTCCTCTGTGGTATCATTTATTTTCTGTTTCATCATGAAGCTCCCCGAAAGCCGCGTGCAGTCCCGTCACGCAGCAAAAATGCGGGCGCCGGAGATTCCCCGGTTCCCGCATCTCATTATACCATATTGGCCGCATACTGCAAAACTGCATTGCACGGCAGCTGCCTTTCCGCCGCCGGAGCCGGTTTTATTCCCTCGGAATAAATGCCTCATCGTCAAGCGATTCTCCGGTGAGCTTCAGGATTTCCAGCACTTTTGCCTGTGAAATCTGCATATCATTTGCGATTTCATCAATGTTCGGTTTCATCCCGCTTTCTTCAGTGAGACGGTCAATGCTTTTATTCAGCAGCTCGACCTGCGCCACGAGGCGCAGATCCGTACGGGCGAGCTCCGCGTTTGCATCCCTCGCCCTCAGGACCGCCTCCCTCACGGCGCTCCTGACGATCTCATCCAGAGACCGCGCCTCCCATTCATCTCTGTCTTCCGGCAGAGCGTTCAGCGCTTCGACGATCCCGAGCATCGCCTCCTGCATCAGGTCTTCCGCAGGCATCGTCCCGTCGTCGAGTTCACGGACGATTTCCTCTGCATCAGGCGTGAACTCTTCCAGCAGGTCCCGTATCTGCGCGCTGTCCATTATTCAATCTCAGATGTGCAGTGCGGGCAGCGGGTTGCCGCGATGTCCACTTCCGACTTGCAGAACGGGCAGATCTTTGTGACCGGAGGCGCTTCCTCAACCGGTTTTGCGGTCAGGTCCTTCGCCTTGTTAAATGCCTTGATGACGGCGAAAATCACGAGAGAGATAATCAGGAAATTGATCACTGCCTGGATGAACGCGCCGATCATGATGTGGGCATCCCCCACGGAGATGGCGAGGTGACTGAAATCAATCCCGCCCGTGATCATGCCGAGGAGCGGTCCGATCACATCATCAACGAGTGATGTGACAATTGACCCGAAGGCCCCGCCGATCACAACACCGACGGCCATATCCATCACGTTTCCTCTTGCGATAAACTCCTTAAATTCGCCGATTAATCCTTTTCCCATTCTATTACCCCCTTTTTAAAAAATAGTCTCATATCTCCAAAAACGGCCA
>CACZTA010000172.1 GCA_902783935.1 uncultured Lachnospiraceae bacterium
TATGCAAATGTTCTGAAGACACTGAGCAGACTGCCTTATGACGGCTACGTCGCATTTGAATTCTATCCGATCGACGGGACACCGAAGGCAATCGAAGCCATCAACCGGGTCTTAAGCGGACTCGATGTCAAGTAAGAAGTTTTCATAAGATACAGTATTCCTTTCGTTAGGCCGTCGTGTAAAAACGACGGCCTGATGAGTGTATGACAGATTTTTTCGACTTGTCCGCGGGATTGAAACAGGCATAATCCCTTGAATGTGAAAAATGTCCCCCTCCCGAAAATATCCAAAAATTGTCCCCCGTGATCAGAAGATCGTTAGTTTCAGATAAAAAAGCACTTTGCTACAATTGACTCACAAACAAAGAAAGACCAGATTCAGGCAGATTTCGGCATTGTCTTAAAAACAGCGATGCCGGGGCTGCGCCGGCATCAGGAACAAAATAGGACGGGGAATTAGAGATGGAATATATCCTGGAGATGAAAGACATCAGCAAGACCTTCCCGGGCGTAAAAGCACTTGACCATGTGCAGCTTCAGGTCAGGCCGGGTGAGGTACACGCACTGATGGGTGAAAACGGAGCGGGCAAGTCGACGCTCATGAAGATCCTGATGGGTATCTATACAAAAGATGAGGGCGGCGAGATCCTGTTCGACGGGAAGCCTTACCACGTAAACAACCCGAAGGACGCGATGGACACGGGCGTTGCGATGATCCATCAGGAGCTGAATCCGATTCTGGATATGACCGTATATGAAAATATTTTTGTCGGACGCGAAATCCGGAAGAACGGACTCGTCGACAAGAAGGCGGAGATCCGGGAAGCGGAGAAGCTGATTAAGGAGTACGGCTTACATGTCTCGGCGACGGAAATCCTCAGACATCTGACGGTCGCGCAGTGCCAGCTGATTGAAATCATCAAGGCGATCTCGACAAATGCCAAAGTCATCGTCATGGATGAGCCGACAGCCGCGATCACGGAGCGTGAGGTGGAGACGCTGTTCGGACATATCCGCACACTGAAGGCGAAGGGCGTCGCAATCATCTACATCTCTCACCGCATGGAAGAGATCTTTACCATCTGCGACACGATCAGCGTTTACCGCGACGGGCAGTACATCGGATCCGGCATGACGAAGGATCTGGATGAGCCGCAGCTGATCAAGATGATGGTCGGACGTGAGATCACCGACGTGTTCCCGAAGCTGGAAGCCGAAATCGGGGATGTCGTTTTTGAGGCAAAGCACATCGTCCGGGAGGACAATAAAGTCAAGGATGTCAGCATTTCCGTCCGGAAGGGCGAAATCCTCGGCATCGGCGGCCTGGTGGGAGCCGGACGAAGCGAGCTTGTGGAAAGCATTTTCGGAATGCACAAGATCAAATCGGGAGAGATTTTTGTTCACGGCAGGAAGGTCCACGTGAGATCTCCGCGTGACATCATCAAAGAGGGCGTGGCGCTGGTCACTGAGGACCGGAAAGTCACTGGTCTGAACCTCTCCGGGACGGTCAATGACAATATCGCCATGGTCGCTATCCGGAAGCTCCTGGAAGGAGGCCTGTACAGCAAGAACAAAGCCAGAAAGGCTTCCGCCGAGTATATTGAAAAGCTGAAGATCAAGACGCCGTCGGGCGACCAGATCGTCGGGAATCTCTCCGGCGGGAATCAGCAGAAGATCGTCATCGCGAAATGGCTGCTGAATGATCCGGATATCATCATCCTGGATGAGCCGACGAGAGGGATCGACGTCGGTGCGAAGCGCGATATTTATCTGCTGATCGGAAGTCTGGTCCAGCAGGGCAAGGCGGTGATCATGATCTCATCGGAGATTCCGGAACTGATGGGTGTCTGCGACAGAATCGCAGTCATGTCGGAAGGGAAGCTCTCCGGCGAACTTCCGCGCGAGCGGTTCTCGCAGGAAGAAATCATGACACTGGCATCAGCAATTGAAGTTTAATCTGATCATAAGCAGAGAGGTAGAAAGATCATGAAAGAGAAAAAGAGTCTGTCAGCTTTGATGAGTGAGTACTTTATCTTTGTCATCTTCATCGCGCTGGTCATCATTCTGACTTGTCTGAAGCACAGCTTTATTTCACCGAAGAACCTGGTGAATATCCTGAAGCAGGCATCGATCAACGGCATTCTTGCCTTCGGTATGATGTTCGTCATCATCTCGGGCGGTTTCGATATGTCTGTCGGCTCGACAGTTGCATTTACCGGTATTCTCGCAGCCATGCTCGGCCAGGGGAACTGCCCGCTGATCGTCACCCTGATCGTGGCGATGCTCGGCGGACTCGCAGTCGGCATCCTGAACGGCGTCGGCGTCGCGGTCGGAGATCTTCCGCCGTTCATCATGACCCTCGGCACGATGACCGCAGTGAGAGGTCTTGCGCTGCTTCTATGCAACGGCAAACCGATCACCGGTATCAGTACAGAGTACCGCGCCATTGCAGCCGGATCGATTGCGGGCATCCCGAACCTTTCGATTTTCCTTGTGATCGTCATCATCATCTGCTCCTTTGTACTGGCCAAGACGGTATACGGACGCCGCTTATATGCCTGCGGCGGAAACCTTCAGGCAGCCAGAGTGGCAGGTATCAACACAACATTCATCCGCATTTCGGCATTCGCGATTGCAGGCTTCCTGGCAGGCCTCTGCGGATTCCTGATGACATCCCGCGTCACGATCGGCCAGCCGCAGGCAGCCGAGAGTTATGAAATGGATGCGATTACGGCCTGCGTCGTCGGCGGTGTCTCGATGTCGGGCGGCGTCGGCAAATCCTGGGGCGTCGTAGTCGGCACACTGCTGATTACGGTCATCGCAAACGGTCTTGACATTCTGGGCGTCTCCTCTCACTGGCAGAAGATCGTCAAGGGCGTCATCATCGTGGCAGCTGTTCTCATCGATGTTAAGGGCAAGAGCAAAAAGAACTGAAGCCCTTTACATACAATCACCCACACCACTATCTAAGGAGGA
>CACZTA010000173.1 GCA_902783935.1 uncultured Lachnospiraceae bacterium
CGTGCCGGGTACCGGCTGTTCCATTGTATCAGAAAGTTCGGATAAAAAACATCGGCTTTCTATCTTCTTTTGGTATTTTTGCATAGATTTTCGTTGTTTGTTTGCAATATGAGCGTTATAATAGCCATATCAGGTGCATTTGTACACTTGGAATATTGAAGAGATGGAGGATAGGAGAATTATGAGAAGAGCAATGGCGATTGTGTTAACGGCAGCGATGACGGCATCCATGGCGCTTACTGCCGTACCTGTAATGGCAGAGGACATCAAGGTGGCCATGGTCACTGATTACGGCGATATCAATGACCAGTCCTTCAATCAGACAACCTATGAAGCATGCAAAGCTTACTGCACAGAAAACGGCGTGGACTTTACGTATTACAAACCGGAAGGCGATTCAACTGCAGACCGCGCAGCCATGATCGACAAGGCTGTGGCTGACGGCTACAATGTCGTCGTCATGCCGGGATATGCGTTTGCGGAAGCGATTACGGAAGAAGCGGATATGTATCCGGACCTTAAACTTGTGGCCCTGGATGTCTCCCAGTATGACCTTGATACAGCTTCGGGCGAGGACGGCTACACGAGAGAGAACGTGTACAGCGCCGTTTACCAGGAAGAGCTGGCAGGCTATATGGCAGGCGTGGCTGCAGTGAAGCTCGGTTATAAGAAACTCGGCTTCCTCGGCGGCATGGCAGTCCCGGCTGTTATCCGTTACGGCTACGGCTTCGTACAGGGCGCAGATGCTGCGGCTGCTGAGCTTGGTATTGATGATGTGGAGATTAAATACGCATACGGCAACCAGTTCTACGGCGACGCTGACATCACTGCAGCGATGGATACATGGTATTCAGGCGGCACGGAAGTCGTCTTCGCGTGCGGCGGCGGTATCTTCACATCTGCCTGCGAAGCAGCAGAGAAGACCGGCGGCAAAGTCATCGGCGTCGATGTTGACCAGCAGGGCAAGATTGACGGCGACTATGAAGACGGCATGTGCGTAACCTCCGCCATGAAGGGTCTCGCTGCAACCGTCAATACGGTTCTTGCAGCCATCCAGGATGACAAGTGGGCTGACTACAGCGGCAAGGTTGAGACACTCGGTCTCGTAGGTGAGGATCCGGCTGCCAACTATGTACAGCTCGCTGAGACGACTGCATTCAATGACGGATTCACGGAAGACGATTACAAGGCTCTCGTTGCTGCCATGTTCAACGGCGAAATCGAAGTCTCCAACGATACGGAAGCAGAACAGCCTTCTGCAGAAAACGTTAAGATTGATTTCCAGGGCAATCTGAAATAAGACGGGATCCACGCGGCCGGCAGATTTATCAGGTCTGTCGGCCTTTTTTAAAAATGAGGAAGGGGGTTGATTATCTTGGCAGAAGCACCATATGCAATTGAGATGCTTCATATCACAAAGCTCTTTCCCGGTATCATCGCAAATGACGATATCACGCTGCAGCTGAAGAGAGGCGAAATCCATGCACTCCTCGGAGAGAACGGTGCGGGGAAGTCGACGCTGATGAGCGTACTGTTCGGCCTCTACCAGGCTGAAAAGGGTGAAATCAGGAAAGACGGAAAACCGGTTAAGATCATGAATCCGAATGACGCCAATGATCTCGGAATCGGTATGGTGCACCAGCATTTTAAGCTTGTGCAGTGCTTTACGGTTCTTGAAAATATTATTCTCGGCGTCGAAACGACAAAGGGCGGTATTCTTCAGAAAGATGAAGCAAGAAAAAAAGTTCTTGCCCTGTCTGAAAAATATGGCCTGAGTGTGGATCCTGACGCAAAGATCGAGGATATCACGGTCGGTATGCAGCAGAGAACCGAGATCCTGAAGATGCTCTACAGGGATAATGAGATCCTGATTTTCGATGAGCCGACAGCGGTTCTGACGCCGCAGGAAATCGACGAGCTGATGGTCATCATGAAAAACCTTGCCAAGGAAGGCAAGTCGATTCTCTTTATCTCCCATAAGCTGAACGAAATCATGGAAGTCGCGGACCGCTGCAGTGTCCTCCGGAGAGGAAAATATATCGGGACGGTCGACATCAAAGACACAAACGAGCAGGATCTGAGCCGCATGATGGTCGGCAGGGATGTCAAGCTGGTCGTTGATAAGGATCCGCCGAAGATCGGCGACGTCATTCTGGATGTCCAGGGCATGACTGTAGCTTCCAAAGCGCACGCAAATAATGCCGTGAAAAACGTCAGCTTCAAGGTGCGCCAGGGCGAGATCGTCTGTATCGCAGGGATCGACGGAAACGGCCAGACGGAGTTCGTATACGGCCTGACCGGCCTTGAGCCGCTGGTTTCCGGATCCATCCATCTGTGCGGACAGGATATCACAAACATGCCGATCCGAAAGAGAGCGGAGCTTCTGAGCCATATTCCGGAAGACCGCCATAAGCACGGGCTGGTACTGGACTACTCGCTGGAATACAATATGGTACTTCAGCGCTACTTTGAGCCGCAGTTCCTGAACGGCGGCATCTTCCTCAACCGGAAGGCGATCCGGGAATATTCCGATAAGCTGATTGACGCGTTTGACGTGCGTTCCGGCGAGGGATCCGTGACGATATCGCGCAGTATGTCCGGAGGTAATCAGCAGAAAGCCATCATTGCCCGTGAGATTGACAAGCAGCATCAGCTTCTTGTTGCGGTCCAGCCTACAAGAGGGCTTGATGTCGGCGCGATCGAGTTTATCCATAAGAGCCTGATCGAGGAGAGAGATGCCGGCAAAGCGGTCCTCCTGGTATCACTTGAACTTGAAGAAGTCATGAATGTGTCTGACCGTATCCTCGTCATGTATGAAGGTGAACTGGTCGGTGAGCTTGATCCTAAGAAGACAACAACAGAAGAGCTCGGTCTCTATATGGCCGGAGCGAAGAGAGAGGAGGTCAGGGCATGAAAGAGAAGAAGAGCTTTCTGGAGCGTCCTTCTGTGCAGGCCATTCTGGCAGCCCTGCTCTGCATTATACTCGGTCTCCTGATCGGTTATATTGTCCTCCTGATGATTAACCCTGCAGGAGCCGGCAACGGGATCGTCTCCATTATAAAGAACCATCTGAATTATCCGACGAAACCTGCGCAGATGAAATATCTGGGCAATACCCTTGTGAAAACAGCGCCCCTTCTCATGTGCGCACTGTCCATCAATTTCTGCTATAAGACAGGCCTTTTCAACATCGGGGCGGCGGGCCAGTATGTCGTCGGCGCAGGCGCCTGTCTTTATGCGGCACTGAAGCTCGGGCTGCCGTGGCCGGTATGCCTGCTGATCACAATTATCGTCGGTGGTCTCTGGGGATTTGCAGTCGGTGTCCTGAAAGCCTACGGGAATGTCAACGAAGTTATTTCAGGCATCATGCTCAACTGGATCGGCCTCTATCTGGTCAATATGATCCTAGCGACCGTAAAGGAGAGCACAAGCCCCTATACCAAGCAGATTGCCTCGACGAATAAGGGTGCGCTGCTCCCGTCAGCCGGGCTTGCCTCCATGTTTTCAAATAACAAGTATGTAACAATCGCGATTCCGCTGTCGATCGTGATTGCCATCGTCATCTGGATCGTTCTGAACAAGACCAAATTCGGCTATGAAATCCGCGCTACCGGTTTTAATAAGGAAGCGGCCAGATATGCCGGCATGAACGAAAAGCGCAACATCATCCTGACGCTTGTAATCGGCGGGGCGCTGGCCGGGCTCGGCGCAGCATTCCTCTATCTGTCAGGGTATGAGCAGTGGTCGGTGACGCAGTCTTCGGTGCCGAGCATGGGCTTTAACGGAATTGCGGCGACGTTCCTCGGCGGGCTGAACCCGATCGGGACGATCTTTTCTTCTTACTTTATCCAGCACATCACCAGCGGAGGAAGTTATCTGGACAAGAGCATTTATCCGTCCCAGATTGCGGACCTGATCACGTCAATCATTATCTATCTCTGCGGATTTGTTCTTTTCTTCAAGCTTACCCTCACCGGTGCCCTGAATAAACGCAGAGACAGAGCAGGAAAGAGCGGGAGGTGAGAAAGCATGGTCTTATTAGTACAGTATACACTGATCTTTGCTTCCGTTCTTACGCTGGTGGCGCTCGGCGGATGCTTCAGTGAACATTCGGGTGTTATCAATCTCGGTCTCGAAGGCGTCATGGTTATGGGGGCGCTCGGAGGCGCGCTCTTCATGAGGGCGATGGGCGGTTCTTCGCATATCCTGATCGTGATCGGCGTCCTTCTCGTTTCCGCCCTGACGGGGATGGTTTATACCGTCCTGCTCGGTGTCGCCTGCATCAATTTCAAGGCTGACCAGACACTGGTCGGAACTGCGCTGAATATTATGGCAACAGCGGTTGCGACGGTTATCGTCAAGGCGCTGAACATGAGTGCCAATCCGGACAATGTTTCAGCTACCGTTGAGTACGGCAAGGCGAAAAAAGCACTGGTCAGAAGGATCGGAACCTTCCAGCTCAACTGGTTCATGCTGGTTGCGGTTATTGCGGTTATCATTGCTTTTATTGTTCTCTACAAGACGAAATTCGGCCTGCGCCTGATGGCCTGCGGCGAAAATCCCCAGGCGGCGGACAGCGTCGGTATCAACGTCTATAAGATGAGATGGGCAGGCGTCCTGATTTCAGGCGCACTCGGCGGAATCGGAGGCGTTGTCTATATCACGGCAGCCGTCCGTGAATGGAAATTCGAAACGGGTGTAGCCGGCTTCGGTTTCCTGGCGCTGGCGGTTATGATCTTCGGTGCATGGAAACCGTTCAATATCGCGCTCGCTGCGCTCCTGTTCGGTTTCTTCCGGGCCCTGTCAAATGTCTATTCCGGATTTGACTGGCTTGCTGCTTTGAACATTCCTTCAGCAGTCTATAACATGTTTCCGTATATTATTTCGCTGCTGGTGCTTGCCTTTACTTCCAAGAATTCGAGAGCGCCGAAAGCGGAAGGAATCCCTTACGACAAGGGAACAAGATAAGAACAGCTTACTCTTTGCGCGGGAGCTCCGGCTCCCGCGTTTTCCTATGCTTTTGTTCTTATTTTCGACACAGATAGAGGATATGATAAAAAGAAATTCTTCAATAAACAGCTGCTGACCGACCGGAGCATATATACGCCATATGGAAAAACAGATGGTACTGACAACAGAAGAAAACGTATCTGAGAAGAAACAGGTCCCCCCTCACCATTCGATGCGCTGGGAACTGTCTCTGATGATCGCCCTGATTATCATTCTGGCCCTGCTGATTATCGGCGTAATCTCGGGAATCTGTCTGGAGCCTTTCTACAGGCATGCCAAAATTGACAAGATGATTACCACCTACAATAAGCTTGTCAGTCTGACCCAGTACGAGATCACGTCATCAGACGACGTCAAGGAACTGCTGAATAATAATAATATAACAATAACAGTTGCATCGAGCACACTGGATTCGCTGTCTTCCACAAGCCATGAACCCAGGAAAAACCTGATGAGGCTGTACAGTTATGTCACCGGATACTCCCTCAACGAGGTGCAGATCCTTGACAGGGGCAACTCCTATACGCTTCAGATCACGACGGAAGAACATCCGAATGCCAGATATATCGAGATGTGGGGACAGCTGGAATGCGGTGACTATTTCCTGATGCAGACTTCACTTGACAGTATCCGCTCATCGGTCAACCTGACCCTGCTGTTTTTCTTTATCGTTGGCGGTATCGTTATTATTTTCAGTGTTATTCTCGTGAATTTTCTTGTGAAGAGGTATACCCGGCCGATCGTGCAGCTCACGGGGCAGGCGAAACGGATGGCAAATCTTGACTTTGATGCGAGGTATACCGGGCAGGACAGGAATGAAATCGGGGAGCTCGGAAACAGTTTTAATAAGATGTCGTCACAGCTTGAGCAGACGATTTCAGAACTTAAGACGGCAAATACCGAACTGCAGAAAGATAATGAGAAAAAGACGCAGATCGACGAGGTCAGGAAAGAATTCCTGAGCAACGTGTCGCATGAACTGAAAACCCCGATTGCACTGATCCAGGGGTATGCGGAGGGGCTCAGGGACAATGTGGCGGAAGATGCCGAGAGCCGGGATTTTTACTGCGACGTGATCATTGACGAAGCGACGAAAATGAACACAATGGTTAGGAAACTCCTGACCCTGAACGCTCTTGAATTCGGAAATGACCCGGTCGTGATGGAGCGGTTTGAACTGACAGGACTGATCCGCGGCGTAATCCAGGGCATGAAAATCATGATCGACGAGGCCGGGGCGGAAGTGGTCTTTTCCCCTCGTGAACAGATTTATGTCTGGGGGGATGAGTTTAAGATTGAAGAGGTGGTGACAAATTACCTGAGCAATGCGGTCAACCACTGTGAAGGAATCCGGAAGATTGAGATTACGGTGAAGACAGACGGCCATATCGTGACAACGACTGTATTCAATACAGGTCTTCCCATTCCGGAGGAAGATATCGGCAGAGTGTTTGAAAAGTTTTATAAAGTCGACAAAGCCAGGACCCGGGAGTACGGAGGGTCCGGCATCGGGCTTTCGATCGTGAAAGCGATTATGGAAGAGCATCACCAGAAATGCGGCGTCACAAATTATGAGAATGGTGTGGCTTTCTATTTCACACTGGAATCAACCGGTTATTGAATGTTCGGTTGGTTGGCGTTATACTTGACCGGTAGGCAAAGGCATTTCGGCCTTCCGGAGGTGAGTACGTGATTGCGATCATCGATTATGACGCAGGAAATGTCAGAAGTGTGGAAAAAGCATTCCTGAAGCTCGGTAAAAAGGTTCAGATTACGAGAGATCCGCAGGTAATTCTATCTGCGGATCATGTTGTGCTTCCCGGCGTCGGAAATTTCGGGGACGCCGCGTCTAATCTGCGCAGATACGGGATGGAAGACGTCATTCGGGAAGTTGTTGAGAAGCAGATTCCTTTTCTCGGGATCTGTGTCGGCATGCAGCTTCTCTATGAGGGCAGCGAAGAAAGTCCGGGCGTCCCGGGCCTCGGGCTGATCCGCGGGACGTGCAGGCGGTTTCCGGAGGAGCCGGGGTTCAAGGTGCCGCAGATCGGCTGGAATACGATCCATATGATGAACGGGGGCGAGCTGCTGAAGGAGATTCCGGGCAGTTCCTATGTATACTTTGTTCATTCATATTACTGTCTGGCGGAAGATAAGAGCTGCGTGAAAGCAGTGACACAGTATAATACTTTGTTTGATGCGTCCGTCCAGAAGGGACACATATATGCGACACAGTTCCATCCGGAAAAATCCGGTGACGTGGGACTTCAGATACTCCGTAATTTTGTTTCCATCTAAAAGGAACCGATTATGCTGACAAAACGAATTATTCCCTGCCTGGATGTCAATGCCGGGAGAGTTGTCAAAGGTGTCAATTTTGTCAATCTGGTGGATGCCGGCGACCCGGTTGAAGTCGCGAGGGCCTATAATGATGAAGGCGCCGATGAACTGGTATTCCTCGATATCACCGCATCCTCTGACAGCAGGGACACAGTGGTGGAGATGGTCAGGCGCGTCGCGGAACAGGTTTTCATTCCGTTCACTGTCGGCGGGGGAATCCGCTCCGTGGAGGATATGAACAGAATTCTCCGCGAAGGAGCGGACAAAGTATCCGTCAATACCGCGGCAGTCAATAACCCGGAGCTGATCCGGGAGGGCGCCGCACGCTTCGGGAATCAGTGCATTGTTATCGCAATTGACGCGAAGCGGAGGGCGGACGGAAGCGGATGGAACGTCTACGTCAGGGGCGGCCGTGATGACACCGGGATGGATGCCGTCGAATGGGCGAAAGAAGCGGTCCGCCTGGGGGCAGGTGAAGTACTGCTGACGTCCATGGACTGTGACGGGACAAAAGCCGGCTATGATATTGAACTGACCAGGGCGGTTTCCGATGCAGTCGGGGTCCCGGTTATCGCTTCGGGCGGGGCGGGAACCTGCGACCACTTTTACCGGGCACTGACAGAAGGCGGCGCGGACGCCGCGCTGGCTGCTTCGCTCTTTCATTTCCGGGAGCTCTCTATAGATGAAGTAAAGGATTATCTGGAAGAGAGGGGCGTTCCTGTCCGGTAAAGGGCTGATTATCCGCAGCGACGGAGGAAAGAAAAATGGCAATCACAGGCGCATGGGAAGAGTCTCTGAGACCGGAATTCGGCAAACCGTATTATGCCCGCCTTTACAGGACGGTTGTAGAGGAATACCGGATGAATACGGTTTATCCTCCGAAAAGGGACGTATTTAACGCGTTTCAGTTTACGCCGCTTGAACAGGTGAAGGTCCTGATTGTGGGACAGGACCCCTACCATGAACCGGGACAGGCAAACGGGCTCTGTTTCTCGGTCAGCCCCGGAGTCCCGCTGCCGCCGTCACTGAAAAACATCTATAAAGAGATGTGTGACGATCTCGGCTGTCCGTTTCCGAAAAGCGGTGACCTGACACACTGGGCGCGCCAGGGCGTCCTGCTTTTGAATACGGTTCTGACCGTCCGCGCACACCAGGCAAATTCCCATAAAGGAATCGGCTGGGAAGAGTTCACCGACGCGGCGATCCGCGTGGTGGCCTCTCTTGACAGGCCGCTGGTGTTCATCCTCTGGGGCGGCCAGGCGAGACGGAAGAAAAGCATGATTACAAATCCCGCGCATCTGGTGATCGAATCAGCGCATCCGTCACCTCTGAGCGCCTATAACGGCTTCTTCGGAAGCAGGCCTTTTTCCAGATGTAATGAATATCTGGTTTCCCGGGGAATCGCCCCGGTAGCGTGGTATCCGCCGGACTGATCCGGCGTGTGCGGCACAGACGCATAAAGGAGAAGACTACATGGCTCAGTCAAAAAAAGGACAGGTCGTCAGGCAGGCTGCATTCCTGATGACAGCCCAGATGATATCAAGTGTCGTGGGACTGCTGTACAGAAGTCCCCTTCACCGCCTGATGGGCGAAGTCGGCGACGGCTACTATCAGTACGCATACGAGTGGTATACGATCATCCTGCTGATTGCATCGTACAGTATTCCGAGCGGTGTCTCCAAGGTCATGGCGGAGAGGCTCGCAGTGAGGGAATATAAAAATGCATTCAAGGTTTTCAAAGCTGCGCTGATCTATGTGACTGTGGCAGGCCTCATCGGCGGGAGCGTTGCGTTTTTCGGAGCGCCTTTTATCCTGAATAAGCAGCCTGATGCCGTGCTCGCCCTCCGCGTGCTGGCCCCGACGATTTTCCTGTCCGGGTTCCTGGGTGTTTTCAGAGGATTATTCCAGGCGCATAATACCATGAAGCCGACAGCGGTTTCACAGATCGCGGAACAGATCCTGAACGCCGTCTTCTCCGTACTGATGGCCTATATACTCACTAAACCGTATCTCGGGGACAGCATTCTGAGGGGCAAATACGGCGCTGCGGGCGGCACCATCGGGACCGGCGCCGGTGTTGTGACGGGACTCCTGATCATGCTTCTCGCTTACGGGATCAACCGGAGGAAGATCAGGGGGCGCATTGCCCGTGACCGTCATAAAAATGATGAGACTTACGGGGAAGTGTTCAAAGTCATTCTCATGATGTGCACGCCGATCATCCTGGCCACCTGTGTTTATAACGCGACTGCCGTCGTTGACCAGGTCATTTTCACGAACATCATGAACGCCAAGGGATATGCGGCGCGGCAGA
>CACZTA010000174.1 GCA_902783935.1 uncultured Lachnospiraceae bacterium
AACTGTGGATGAAAACGGCAAGATCGATTTTGCTGATAAGAGCGTCACGGAGAACACACGTGTTTCCTATCCGATCGAGCATATCGACAAGATCGTGAAGAAAGTCAGCCCGATCTCTTCAGGCCCGGCTGCTGAAAATGTCATCTTCCTTTCTGCTGATGCGTTTGGTGTTCTTCCGCCGGTTTCCATCCTGACTCCGGAACAGACACAGTACTATTTCCTTTCCGGATTCACGGCAAAGCTTGCCGGAACAGAGCGCGGCATCACGGAACCGACACCGACATTCTCCGCATGCTTCGGCCAGGCATTCCTTGAGCTGCATCCGACGAAATACGGGGAAGAGCTCGTAAAGAGAATGGAAAAGAGCGGCGCAAAGGCTTATCTCGTCAATACCGGCTGGAACGGCACGGGCAAGCGTATCTCCATCAAGGATACACGCGGAATCATCGATGCCATCCTGAACGGCGACGTGCTTAAGGCTCCGACGAAGCAGATCCCGATCTTCAATTTCGAAGTGCCGACAGAGCTTCCGGGCGTTGATCCGGCGATCCTTGATCCGAGAGATACCTATGCGGATGCCGCGGAATGGGAAGCCAAGGCGCAGGATCTCGCACAGAGATTCATCAAGAACTTTAAGAAGTATGAAGGAAATGATGCAGGCAAGGCGCTCGTCAGTGCAGGCCCGCAGCTTTAATCTGAAATTACAGGAAACATGACGAGGCTGCCGCACGCGTGCGGCAGCCTTTCTCAACATCTTTATGTAAAAGCAGAGGGGTGACAGCATGGCGAGCAGCGGGATCGTGGTAATCGGTGCAGTCTTCGTTGATATCAAAGGGTATCCGCTGGCGCAGTATATTGCCGGCGGACGGAACGTGGGAAATGTCGTGCAGGTCCACGGCGGCGTCAGCCGGAATATCGCGGAGGATATTGCGAATATTGAGCTCAGGCCTGTTTTCGTCAGTGTCGTGGACGAAAGCGGGACCGGGACGGATGTCATTGAGAAGCTGAAGCGGCACAAGGTGAACACGGATTATATTGTTCGGAAGGAAGGCGGACTCGGGACATGGCTCGCTATTTTTGACCACAGCGGCGATGTCGTTGCGTCGATATCGGGCCGCCCGGATCTCACGGGGGTTCTGGAAGCACTCGAAAGACACGGCGACGAGATTTTCAGCAATGCGGACAGCGTGGCGATCGAGGTGGATATGGAAGTCCCGATACTGAAAAAGATCTTTGAACTTGCGGACCGCTACGGGAAGAATGTTTATGCGGCTGTCTCCAATATGTCCATCGCCATGGAGCGGCGCGACCTTCTGACGCGCACCGCATGCCTTGTGTGCAACCAGCAGGAGGCAGGGCTTCTGTTCTCGGAGGATTATGAAGGCCTGGATCCGGAGACTCTGTGCGGAATCCTGGAAAAGAAAATCCGCCAGATGGGAATGCCGGCCATGGTGGTCACCATGGGAGACAGAGGTGCTGTTTATGCCGAGCTGGACGGAGAAGCCGGGATCTGCCCGCCGCAGAAGACGGAAGTCATTGACACGACGGGTGCGGGCGATGCCTTTTTTGCAGGTGTGACGATCGGCCTTACCTATGGTAAGACGCTGAGGGAATCGGCGGGGATCGGAACGAGGATGGCTTCGGCCGTGATCGCCACGAAAGAGAGCGTGTGTCCGAGGTTCCGGCCTGAAGAGTTCGGGCTGGAAGGCAGGACCGGAACAGAAGACTGATCTGGAGAATAATATGCTTAAAATAACCTTTATGGGAGCCGGGAGCACGGTTTTTGTCAGAAACGTCATCGGCGACTGTATGTGCACGCCCTGTTTAAGGGATGCCGAAATCGCACTCTATGATATCGATGCCGGGAGACTTGAGGATTCGGCGGTCATTCTCCGCGCATTAAACAGGAATATCAACGAAAACAGAAGCGTGATCCGGACGTACCTCGGAGAAGAAAACCGGAAAGAAGCGCTGCGGGGCGCCCGCTTTGTCATCAATGCGATCCAGGTGGGCGGGTACGATCCCTGTACCATTACCGATTTTGAGATTCCGAAAAAATACGGGCTCAGACAGACGATTGCCGATACGCTCGGTATCGGCGGGATTATGCGCGCACTGCGCACGATTCCTGTCATGCAGGCGTTTGCGGAGGACATGGAAGAAGTCTGCCCGGATGCGATTTTCCTGAATTATACAAATCCCATGGCGATGCTCTCGGGCTATATGCAGCGCTATACGAAGGTCCGGACGGTCGGGCTCTGCCACAGCGTGCAGGTATGCTCGGAGACGCTCCTGAAGGAACTGGGGATGGAGGACCGCCTGGAGGGGCGTACCGAACTGATCGCCGGGATCAATCACATGGCGTGGCTCCTTGAGCTGAAGGACCGGGAGGGAAATGACCTGTATCCGGAGATCAGGAAGCGCGCGGACGAGAAAAACCGGACGGAGAAACACCCGGATATGGTCCGCTTTGAATACATCCGGCGGCTCGGCTGGTACTGCACGGAATCAAGCGAACACAATGCGGAATACAATCCGCTGTTTATCAAATCCCGCTATCCGGACATGATCGATGCGCTGCAGATCCCGCTGGACGAGTATCCGCGCCGCTGCATCAAACAGATCGAAGGCTGGAAAGAGGAAAAGGCCGGGATTCTTGCAGACGGCAAAATCACGCATGAGCGGTCGAAAGAGTACGCGTCCTATATTATGGAGGCAGTCGTGACGAATACGCCGTATAAAATCGGCGGGAATGTGCTGAATACGGGCCTGATCGACAACCTGCCCGCCGACGCGTGCGTCGAGGTCCCCTGCCTGGTGGACGGCAGCGGCATTACCCCGTGCCATGTCGGACGGCTCCCCGAGCAGTGCGCCGGCATGAACCGCACAAATATCAATGTCCAGCTCATGACGATTGAGGCGGCCCGCACCCGGAACCGCGAGGATATTTACAGGGCGGCGATGCTTGACCCGCACACGGCTGCCGAGCTGAATATTGACGACATCGTGGCGATGTGCGATGAGCTGATCGATGCGCACGGAGACTATATGGCCATGTACCGCTGACGCAATGCAGCGGGCCGGAAACGGAGCATAGAATGAGAAACATTTTGACCGAAATAAGGGAAAACGTGGCTGAAGTGATGGTCGGAAAGGAGAAGGTAACAGACCTTCTCCTTGTGTGTCTTGCGGCGGGCGGCCATGTGCTCCTGGAGGATATCCCCGGGAGCGGAAAGACAGTGCTCGCGAGGTCGCTCGCGAAATCACTGGATCTGCGTTTCGGCCGCATCCAGTTTACGCCGGACCTCCTTCCGGGTGATGTGACCGGTCTCAGTTACTACAACCGGGAAAAGGGCAAATTCGTTTTCCGGGAAGGACCTGTTTTTGCGCAGGTCCTGCTGGCGGACGAGATTAACAGGGCGACGCCGAGGACACAGTCAGCCCTCCTTGAATGCATGGGAGAAGGCCAGGTGACCGTCGACGGCACGACACGGGAGCTCGGGAAACCGTTTTTTGTCATCGCCACGCAGAACCCGGTGGAGACACTCGGCTGTTTCCCGCTCCCGGAGGCGCAGCTTGACCGCTTTCTCATGAAGATCAGCATGGGAGAACTGTCCGCAGAAGAAGAGCGGCGGATGATTGACCGGTTCATCGTGCGGGATCCCCTGCCGGAGCTGAAAGCCTGCGCGGATGCGGAGGCCGTACTGGACATTCAGAGGCAGTGCCGGGAGGTCTTTGTGCATTCTGACCTCCGGGATTATATAACGGCACTCGCGCAGAAATCGAGGACGACCGGGCTGTCCGGCCTCCGGGAAGGCATCAGCCCGCGCGGGACGCTGGCGCTTCTCAGGGCAGCACAGGGATTTGCGCTCCTGGACGGAAGAGATTACGCGGTTCCGGAAGATATTCACAATGCGGCCGTACCGGTGCTGGCACACAGATTCCTCGGCGAAGAGACCTCCGGAACTGCGCGTGCGGAGAAAATCCGCCAGCTGCTGCGTTCCGTTCCCGTGCCGACGGAAGACTGGGAGCGGAGATGATCGGGGTCCTGCTTGCTGCGGCAGCGCTTCTTCTGTACGGATGGACCCGGCTTTTCCGGAGAATCTGGAAAAAGGGACTGACCGTTGCCCTGCAGTTCCGGGAATCGGCGGTCTATGCCGGAGGAAAGGCGCATCTGCGCGAAGTGATTGAAAACCGGAAACGCCTTCCGCTGCCGGTTCTTGAGGTGGGCTTCCGGATCGGAAAAGGCGTCCTGTTTGTCGACGCGGATAATACGCAGGTCAGTGATTTTGTGTATAAAAGGGATATTTTCTCCCTGCTCGGCATGGAATGCGTGACGAGGGAATACGAACTGGACTGCCGGAGACGGGGCATCTACCGCATCAGCCAGGTCACCTGTTCCGTCCGTTCGCTGCTTTACGGGCAAACCTGCTCGAGAGAAGAGCCGCCGTCAGAGGACGCACTTTTTGTGTATGCGGCCCGCACGGATATCAGGGGTGTACTGCCTGTTCTTGAGACGCTGCTCGGCGAGAGGGAGAGTGCGCGGAGGATTTATGAGGACCCGTTTGCCTTTGCGGGCATCCGGGCTTATACAATTCAGGATCCCATGAAATCCGTGAACTGGAAAGCCAGTGCGAAGAGCGGGGAGCTGATGGTCAATACGTTCAGCTCCGTCATGGCAGAGAAGATTTCCGTCTATCTTGACGTATCGGACCCTTATATCGTAAAGAGCCCGAAACTGACGGAGGAGAGCATCTCGCTGGCGGCGACAGTCAGTGAGGCGGTGCTGACGAGGGGAATCGAACTCTCCCTGGAAGTAAATGCAGTCCCGGAGGGAGAAGACGGGCCGTTCCGGCTCCCGCCCGGCAGGGGCAGGGAGCAGCTGAAGCGGATCGAGCAGTTTCTGGCTTCCGATATGGAGGCCCTCACAGAGACTCCGTTTGCGGAAAACGCTGAGGAGGACGGCTCGCGGATCCCGGTCTTTATTTCGAAAAATGCGACCGCGGAGATGCAGGAACTGCTCATGATGAAATGCGGTCCTTCCGGCAGCGGCGTGTGGATCATACCGGTGCAGCAGAACGGCAGCCCGCTGCCGGTCACGCAGCGGGGAGGCCTCAGGATTATACGGAAAGAGGTGCCGTGAGATGACGGAGAGACGATTTATGAAGGCAGCGGAGGTCCTGCATCCGGTCATGCTTCT
>CACZTA010000175.1 GCA_902783935.1 uncultured Lachnospiraceae bacterium
ATCAACGGCGGCTTCATGGTGCTCAACCCGGAGATCTTCAGCTACCTGAAAGATGACCGGACCGTCCTCGAACAGGAGACCATGCAGGCCCTGGCGGACAGGGGCGAGCTCATGGGTTACCTGCACAGGGGGTTCTGGCAGTGTATGGATACACAGCGGGAGAAAAAGAAGCTGGAGGAGATGTGGGCGCAGGGGAACGCGCCGTGGAAGACATGGGAGGACTGATGGAACTGGATTTTTACCGCGGGAAAAAGGTGCTGGTCACCGGCCATACGGGATTTAAAGGGACCTGGCTCACGAAAATACTTGCGGATGCCGGGGCGGAAGTCACCGGATTTGCGCTTGCGCCGGCGGGGGAGCCGGCTCTCTGGACGCTTTCTGGGATGGCCGGCCGGATCCGTTCCGTGGAAGGTGATATCAGGGACTTAGGGGCACTCGGGCGCATTTTCGAAGAAGTTCAGCCGGAGATCGTCCTGCACCTGGCTGCGCAGCCCATCGTGCGGACATCCTACGCAGAGCCCGTTTATACGTACGAGACAAATGTCATGGGGACGGTCCATATCTGTGAATGCGTCCGGAAGAGCCGCTCCGTCAGGTCATTTTTGAATGTGACCACCGATAAAGTCTATGAGAACCGGGAGGAGCAGGCCCGGGCATACAGGGAAGATGAGCCGCTGGACGGCTACGACCCGTATTCAAACAGCAAATCCTGCTCGGAGCTTGTGACGCACAGCTACCGGAAATCTTATTTTGATGAGCTGGGGATCCCCGTTTCGACGGCCAGAGCCGGCAATGTCATCGGCGGCGGCGACTTCGCGGCTGACCGGATCATTCCGGACTGTGTCAGGGCGGTGACCGCGGGAAAAACAATCGCGGTGCGGAATCCGAATTCCGTGCGCCCCTACCAGCACGTGCTGGAGCCCCTGTGGGCGTACCTGATGATCGCCGCGCAGCAGTATGAGGACCCGTCCCTCGCCGGCGCCTATAATGTCGGCCCGGATGAGAGTGACTGCCTGACGACCGGAGAACTGGCGGAACTGTTCTGCCGGGCGTGGGGGGAAGGAGCCTCCTGGCGCGCGGAAAATGCGGGAGGCCCCCACGAGGCGAATTTCCTGAAGCTTGACTGCAGCAAACTGAAAAACACCTTCGGATGGAGACCGTCCTGGTGCGCACAGACGGCGGTCGGAAAAACCGTTGAGTGGTCAAAGGAATGGGCGTCGGACCCTGCTTCTGTTCCCGCAGTCATGGAGCGGCAGATCAGGGAGTTTTTTTCTGATACACGCGGCGCATCAGCATAAATGACAAGACAGATGGAGAAAAAAGATGTTTGAACATATGACGGAAGAAGAGGCGAGACAGCACATTCTGAAGGAAGTCGGGGAATACTGCCGGCAGTTCCATAATACCGGGAAACCTTTCCGCAAGGGGGACCGCATCCCTTATGCCTCGAGGGTTTATGACGAGAAAGAGATGACGAATCTCGTGGACTCGGCGCTCGAATTCTGGCTGACATCGGGGCGCTACACGAAAGAATTCGAGAGAAAATTCGGCGAAAAGCTCGGCGTACGCTATGTCAGCACCGTGAATTCCGGCTCGTCCGCCAACCTGCTCGCGTTTAACGCGCTCACGTCCCCTCTCCTTGGGGAACGGCGGATCCGGCGCGGCGACGAGGTGATCACGGTGGCGGCGGGCTTCCCGACGACGGTGACGCCGATGATCCAGTACGGCGCCGTCCCTGTTTTTGTCGATGTCACGATGGAGACCGCCAATATCGACGTGACAAAGCTTGACGATGCTCTCAGCAGCAGGACGAAAGCGGTCATGCTCGCGCATACGCTCGGAAATCCGTTTGACCTCAGCGCCGTGAAAGCATTCTGCGACCGGCACGGCCTCTGGCTCGTCGAGGACAACTGCGATTCGCTCGGGTCCCGGTACACGCTTGACGGGGAGACCCGGATGACGGGGACATTCGGGGACATCGGGACTTCTTCCTTCTATCCGCCGCATCACCTGACGATGGGCGAAGGCGGGGCCGTGTACACAAACAATCCGCTTCTCCATAAGATCATACGCTCCATGCGCGACTGGGGCCGCGACTGCGTCTGCGTGTCCGGGCAGGACAACCTGTGCGGGCACCGGTTTGACGGGCAGTACGGAACACTCCCGAAGGGATACGACCATAAATATGTATATTCCCATTTCGGGTGGAACCTGAAAGCCACCGACCTGCAGGCTGCCATCGGCTGCGCCCAGATCGACAAGCTGGACGGGTTTACGGAAAAACGGCGGCATAATTATGCGTTTCTGCGGCAGCAGCTGATTGACCGGGGCGCTGAGGAGATGCTGCTTCTGCCCGAGGCGGCCGCGAATTCCGAGCCGAGCTGGTTCGGGTTCCTCATGACGCTGAAAAAGAGCGGGATCCGCGAACAGACCGTGCGGGCTGTCGAATCAGCCGGAGTCCAGACGAGAATGCTCTTCTCCGGCAACCTGATCAGGCATCCCTGCTTTGATGAGATGCGGGCGGCGTATGAAGCGGGTGACGCGGAAAATGCCGGCTTCCGTGTGTCAGGGACGCTTGACAATACCGACAGGATCATGCGGGATGCTTTCTGGGTCGGTGTCTATCCGGGCATGACAGACGAAAAACTCGCCTGTATGGCGGAGATTATCACGGAGGCGGCGGCCGGAGCGCTGCATTGAGTTTTTGGTGTTCCTGTGAGATAATATGAGATAATAACAGAGGTGTCAGAAGGTCGGATTCATCATCGCATTTATGCGATGGGGTGCGGGAGGTAGTCATATGAAGCTGGAAAAGTATATCGGCTGTTCCAGAGCCGCCAGAAAGCTTGACAAAGCAGACCTTGTCCTGAAAAACGCACGAATCGTCAATGTCTTCACCGACAGGGTCGAAGAAGGCAATGTGGCAATCACAAACGGCATGATTGTCGGGATCGGCGATTATGAAGGCAAAGAAGAGATTGATATCGGAGGGCAGTACGTGACGAGCGGCTTCATTGATGCGCACCTGCATCTGGAGTCCACGATGGTCAATCCGCAGGTGCTGATTTCGAGGGCAGCCCAGCACGGGACGACGACTTTTATGGTGGATCCCCATGAAGCGGCCAATGTGGCCGGCACGGAAGGAATCGACTATATCCTTGAACAGACGAAAGATTCTCCGGCTCATGTCTATGTGATGATGGCGAGCTGCGTCCCCGCCACGTCCGTCGATGACAACGGTTTTGAACTGACAGCCGAGAAGATGGCTCCCTATCTGGAAAACCGCAGGGTCCTTGGCCTCGGGGAAGTTATGGACTGCTTTTCCGTGATAGAGGGAGTCCCCTCCATGAATGAAAAGCTCGAACTGTTTGACGGCAAAGTAAAGGACGGCCACGCACCCGGCCTCACGGATGAACAGATGGCGGCTTATGTGCTCGCGGGCATTACGACAGATCATGAGGGCGCGGAATATGAATATGTCATGAAAGAGCGCGCCATGGGCATGACCTGCCATATCCGCGAAGGAAGCGCGGCCCGCAATCTGGAGATGATCATCCGGGGGATCGTCGAAAACAACGACAATACCGAAGGCTTCTGCTTCTGTACGGATGACAAGCATATAGAAGACATCAGCCGAGAAGGCGATATCGACCACAATGTGAGGAAAGCGGTCAGCATGGGGATCAGCCCGATCGCCGCGGTCAAAATGGCCACGATCCAGCCGGCGAGATGCTACGGGCTGCGCAGGACCGGGGCGGTGGCGCCCGGATATGACGCGGACCTCGTCGTGTGGGACTCCCTCAAGGATTTCAATGCGCAGATGGTTTTCTATAACGGAAAGCGCATCGATGACATGCTGAGGGTGAAGCCGAAGCCCTGTCCGCAGCACCTTATGGATACGGTCCATCTGGGCGCCCTGGATCCGGAAAAGCTGAAGATCCGCCCGGGAGACGCCCCGTATCCGGTACTGCGCATGATTCCCGGACAGATCCTGACGGAGAGGGAAGACCTCGTGCTTTCGTGCGACGGGGACGGATACTTTGTGCCCGGCGGCGGGCTTGCGAAGATTGCGGCATTTGAGCGCCACAAAGCGACCGGAAAGATCGGCGTGGGCGTCGTCAGCGGATTCGGGCTGAAGAACGGCGCAATCGCGTCTTCTGTCTCGCATGACAGCCACAATATTATCGCCATAGGCACATCGGATGAGGATATCCTGAAAGCGGTCCGGGAGCTGGAGCGCGTACACGGCGGCTACACGATTGTCGAGAACGGCGAAATCTTCGACACGCTCGAACTGCCGGTCATGGGACTGATTTCAGACAAGTCATATACTTATGTCAACAAGAAGGTAAAGCGCATGACTGCGAAAGCGCATAAGATGGGCGTGCCGAGAGGAATGGAGCCTTTTGTTACATTATCCTTTATGGCGCTCCCGGTGATCCCGGAGATCCGGTGCACGCCGCGCGGCATGTACAGCGTGACGGAAGGAAAACTTCTGACCTGACGAAGAGGAGGCGGTGACTATATGAACGGATACAGGCTTCCGGAGGGACTGATCTTCGGAGCAGCAGCGTCCGCTGCCCAGACAGAAGGGGGCGCCGTGCCCCACAGCTGGCGGAAGTGGAGCGGGACGGACCGGATCCGCGACGGGTCGGATATCTGCAGGGGGACCGGTTTCTGGGAAAACTGGAAGACGGATATTGATATTATGGCCGCGATGGGGATTGAGTCTTTCCGGTTCAGCGTGGAATGGGCGCGCATCCAGCCGGAGATACGGCGCATCGACATGGAAGCGGTCAACCGCTACCGGGAGATGATCCGCTATATGAAGACGAGGGGCATCCGCCCGCTCCTGACACTTCATCATTTTACGAATCCCGCGTGGTTTGAAGCGGCAGGGGCCTTCACCAGACCTGCCAACGTGAAATATTTTCTCCGGTATGTGGGAATCGCGGTGAATTATTTCGGTGACCTGGTGTCGGATTTCTGTACCTTTAACGAGCCGAACCTGTATGCGGCAAAAGCTTATGCCGGAGGAGGCTTTCCCCCGGGAGAAAACAATCCGGTGACGGTCAGGCGCGTCCTGTCTGTCATGGCGGGCTGCCACATCTGCGCATACAAAAAAATCCACCGCATGCGCGAGCGGATGGGTTACTCGGACACGAGAGTAGGGGTGGGCCTGCATATGCGCGTTTATGCGGCAGTGACGCCCGTGAGCGTTATCCAGTCGAAGAAAGCGGCCATTTTGCAGTACCTGTTCCAGACGGCATCAGCGAAAGCCTTTCTCACAGGGGATTTTACCGGGGTACTTGAAAATCTCGGGAAGTTCAGGCGCGGGATCTATTGTGATTACGCAGGACTAGTGTATATGACCCGCGTACACGTCAATTCAAAAGGACGGCTGACGGTGCGGCGCGAGGACCCGAAGGGCGACGACGGCATTGAGATTTATCCGCAGGGCCTCGAAAAGGCGATGAAGGAACTGTTCATGATCTGCGGGAAGCCAGTCTGGATACTCGGATGCGGCGTCTGCGACAATGAAGACCGCTTCCGCAGCCTCTGGCTGTACGACCAGTTAGAGGTGATCGCCCGCACAAAAGTGCCGGTAAAGAGGTTTTATTACTGGTCGTTTACGGACTCCTTCGAGTGGCTTGAGGGAGAACGAAACCGGTTCGGTCTGGTAGCGGTCGACTACGAAACCGGCCGCAGGAGCGTCCGCGGCAGCGGCAGCTTCTACAGGGAACTGATCAGATGCAGAGGCGTGACGGCCGATATGGCCGAACGCTGTGTCAGAGGAGAGAAGTATCACACGTAAAAAGGTAACTCAGCCGGCGACGCGCAGCGGTCCCGGATCCGTTAAATATAAAAGAGGTGGGCTATGGAAAACAAATATGTGTTTACAAAAATGGATCAGCATTACTTCGGACACGCGACACATTATGATCTGTATCAGAAGCTCGGCGCGCATCTGACGGTCATTGACGGCGAGGAGGGCACTTATTTTGCCGTATGGGCGCCGAACGCGAAGAGTGTTTCCGTCATCGGCAGCTTCAACGGCTGGAACCCCGAAGCCAATGTGATCACCGACCGCGATGAAATCGGTGTGTGGCAGACGTTTATTCCGGGTGTGAAGAAGGGCGATCTGTACAAATACTATATTGTCGGGGCGCTGGACCAGATCCTGTATAAGGCGGACCCGTTCGGCAACCAGATGGAGCTCCGCCCGGGTACGGCTTCTGTTGTCGCCGATCTCGCATCTGTCAAATGGACGGACAGCGCGTGGATGAAAAAGCGCGCCTCTTTCAATCCCGATAAGGATCCCATGATTATCTACGAGTGCCATATCGGCTCCTGGATGAAGCATCCGGAGAGCGCCGGCCGCGTGGACGGGTTTTATAATTACCGCGAATTTGCGGAGCGGTGCGCTGATTACGTCAAGGAGCTGGGCTATACGCATATTGAGCTGATGGGCATCGCGGAGCATCCGTTTGACGGGTCCTGGGGCTATCAGGTGACCGGTTATTATGCGCCCACTTCCCGCTACGGGACGCCGGAAGATTTTGCCTATATGGTCAATTACTTCCATAAAAAAGGCATCGGGATCATCCTGGACTGGGTGCCGGCGCATTTCCCGAAGGATGAATGCGGGCTGGCCGAGTTTGACGGATATGCACTTTATGAGCACGGTGATCCGAGACAGGGCGAACACCCGGAATGGGGCACCAAGATTTTCAATTACGGACGTCCCGAGGTCAAGAATTTCCTGCTGGCCAACGCGCTTTTCTGGGTGGAATACATGCATGTGGACGGAATCCGGGTCGATGCCGTGGCGTCCATGCTGTATCTGGATTACGGCAAGAAGGACGGACAGTGGGTCGCCAACAAATACGGCGAAAACAAAAACCTCGAAGCGATTGAATTCTTCAAGCACCTCAATACGCTTCTGCGCGGACGGAACCCGGGTGCCGTGACGATCGCGGAGGAGTCCACCGCGTGGCCGAAGGTGACGGGCGACGTGGAAAAGGAGGACGGACTCGGCTTCACCATGAAGTGGAACATGGGCTGGATGAATGATTTCCTCGAGTATATGAAGCTTGATCCGCTTTTCCGCAAGGGGAACCATTATAAGATGACCTTCTCCACCTCCTATGCATACAGTGAGCGCTATGTCCTGGTGCTCTCCCACGATGAGGTCGTCCACCTCAAGTGCTCGATGTGGAGCAAGATGCCGGGCATCTATGAGGACAAGTTCTCCAACCTGAAGGCGGCCTATACTTATATGGCCGGCCATCCCGGCAAGAAACTGCTCTTTATGGGACAGGAATTCGGGCAGCAGAGAGAGTGGAGCGAGGAACGGGAGATCGACTGGTATCTGCTGGGGACCCCGCTCAACCAGCAGCTGCAGGATTATGTCAAAGCCCTCTGGAAGCTGGTGCAGAAGTACCCGGCCCTCCATGCGACGGATTATGATCCGAACGGCTTTGAATGGATCAATGCAGACGACGCCGCGCGCAGCATTTACAGCTTCGTGCGCAAGAGCCCGGACGGGAAGAACAACCTCCTGTTTGTCCTCAATATGACGCCGATGCCGAGAGAGGATTACCGCGTCGGCTGCTTCGAACCCGGAAATTACAGGCTGATCCTGAATTCCATGGATCCGAAGTACGGCGGCAATGATCCGATAACGAAAAAAACGTACAAGGCGGAAAAATCCGAGTGCGACGGAAAACCGTACAGCATCGGGTTCCCGCTTCCCGCGTACGGCGCATGCATTTTTATCTATGATGAGGATAAACCGGAACCGAAGAGCAAAACAGCCGCAAAGAAGAAAGTAAAGGCTGAGAAAAAGTAAGAAGGATCCAGCTCCCGGTGCACAGGCTGCCGGGAGCTGTTTGACGCAGAAAGGAAGACGGGATGTATCTGATTGCAGGACTTGGCAATCCCGGCATGAAATATGCCGGAACACGCCACAATATGGGTTTTGACGTGATCGACCGGCTGGTGGATATGTACAGGGTCCCGCAGACGGGCGTGAAGTTTCATGCGATGACCGGAAGCTTTCTCCTCGGCGGGGAAAAGGTCATGCTCATGAAACCGCTCACCTATATGAACCTGAGCGGGAACGCGGTCGCGGAGGCGGCTGCATACTACCGGATTGATCCCGCTTCCGAACTGATCGTCGTCAGTGATGATGTCGCGCTGGACCCCGGCAGGGTCCGGATCAGGAAAAAAGGAAGCGCCGGCGGCCAGAACGGCCTGAAGCATATCATAGAGAGGCTCGGGACTGATGAATTCGTGAGAGTCCGGGTCGGGACCGGCGCAAAACCTGCCGGCTGGGAACTGGCGGACTGGGTCCTGTCCCGTTTCTCAAAAGAGGACCGGAAACTGGTCAATGAAGCGCTCGACCGCGCGGCGAAAGCCTGTGCGTGCATCGTGACAGACGGCCCTGACCGGGCCATGAATCTGTATAACCGGTGAAAACAATGAAGAAAATGCTGCTTGAACCGCTGAAGGAACTGCGGGAATATTCGGAAATCCGCAAAATCATGCGGAAGACGCAGGGCGTCCTGATGCTGACGGGGTGCGTGGAGGCACAGAAGGCACAGGTGGCCGCCGGTCTGGCCTTTGACGTGCCGGACGTCGTCATCATTTCGGAAAATGATCTGTCTGCGAGAACTATCTGGGAAAACCTCCGGCTCTATGAGCCGGAGGCTGTCTGTTATCCTGCGAG
>CACZTA010000176.1 GCA_902783935.1 uncultured Lachnospiraceae bacterium
ATATCCATGCACTTTTTCTTTTCCGTCCGTCCCATTGCTTTTTCTGCCGCTCCCGGTGTATGGTAAAGAAAAGCTTTTTGCCTCAATGGCACAGTCTTATACCCCTATCATTTTGCCGGAGGATACTATGGAAACCAGAATCGCAGCGATCTCCATCATCGTGACGGATGCGGAATCCGTCGAACAGATCAATTCACTTCTGCATGAATGCAGGGACTTCATCATCGGCAGGATGGGCATTCCCTATCACAGGAAACAGGTCAGCATCATCTCTGTCGCCATCGATGCGCCCATGAACGTCATTAACTCCCTGACAGGGAAGCTCGGGCGTCTCTCCGGCGTCCATGTGAAAGCTGCTTTTGTTTAATTCCGGGATCATGCGAACCCGCCGGAGCCTTTTCAGCCGACAATCTGCGTATTGTCCGTCTTCGGCTTTGCCGCCCCCGGTGTGGGCTGCTTGTTCACGAACTGGTCGAGGAACTTTACATTCTCCTTCTCAGTGTTGTTGAACAGCCCGTGCACCGTGTTCTGGTCTGTATATTTCTCTTCGTACCAGCCGAATTTCCTGAAAAACTGCAGGATTTCCGGTGTCTTGAAGATGTACCCGTGCCGCGCATAGATTTCATTGATGCCCTGGCGGAGATCATCCCAGCTCTTTCCGCTGACATCGGCATTTGTCAGGAGCCGGTCACTGCTGTCCGGGAAGATCTGTCTTGCGCCGTCCGCATCCGGTCTGACAGCCGGCGGTGCTTCGGCAGCAGCCGCCTCCGCAGCGCCGCCCGGACGGTCGACATAGTCGGCCACCGAATAGCCCCTGTATTCTATATGGTCTTTCAGCTTTGTCCGCTCCTCGAGCGTCGCCGACAGATGGCGGACAGACCAGCCGTCTTCTCTCGGGCCGCAGACCCTGTACTGGAAGGCTTTTTCCATGGCAGATGTTGTATAGTACGTCGGATACAGGTCATCAGCTTCCGGATAGTACATGGTCCAGCTGCTGTTTTCGATCCGGACGCGGTTGCATTCCCCGAGCTCAAGGAGACGGAATCCGGCTTCCATGCCGTCCCCGGTATCGCCGTCCTGCCAGGAAACTTCCGGCGCCACATCGGGATAATAATACATGTAGGACTCATCCGCCCACAGGAGCCTGGAAGACGTACTGCCGTCCGACTTTGTTCTCACCAGCTTATAGGCGATCTCGTCGCTGCCGCCGTCCGTCTTGCCGATCATATAGAGTTCTCTCAGCCGGCTCCCGTCATAGATATAATAGGTAAAGCTTGCTCCGGCCCCGTCCGCGAAATAGGCATTGCCGATGTTCTCAACAACAAAGCAGGGCCTTCCTTTTACATTCATAATGCCGGCGGAGACGTTCAGAAATGCGACATTGGTCGTGCTGAAAAGTTCAACGGTATTGACGGGCACAACCTGCGTGAGCGAGGGGTCCATCGTATACAGTGACCCGTACATGACGGACGGATGCCGTCCGCCGTATTCCCGCTCTGAATCTTCCCCGAAATAAGTCACGAGCATCTCCGGCGTGCCGTCTTCATTCATATCCAGAATATTTGCGCTCACAAGGCCTCTGCGCTGGTCCCAACACAGCTTCGACCCTTCGCCGGTCGTCACCTCATCCGACGTGACGGTCTCTTCCAGCTCCGCCCTCGTGGCATACCCGTACTGAGGCAGCAGCTGTTCCGTCAGATAATCATAAAAGATCACCTGCTGCTTGTGAGGCACCTCCCCCGCCGCAGCGGAAGAAAGAGGTGTCACTGCCGCAGCGGCCGTGATCAGCGCTGTCGTCAAAAGTATCCTGATCAGATTGGTTTTCATGACAATCCCTCCTTCTTTTGATTCTTACATACAGCGTATCATATTCCCGTTTGACTCTCAATCCCCGTTCCTTAATATTTCCGTAACATTTCCGCTCTTCATCTTGCCGAAATCCTTCACCTGCGTTATACTTCAAGGGATCAGCTATTTTTGATTCGTATCGGCAAAAGAGTCAGAAAGGATTTATATGAAAGGAAAAATCAGAAAGATCGCGCTGCCGCTTCTGCTGCTCCTGATGCTGGGCCTCACAGCGGCGACCGTCTCAGCGGAATCGTACTTCCGCCAGACCAAGGCATCCGCCACTTCCTTCACGCTCACCTGGAATTATGATAAAGCAGACGGCTTTGAATCCATACGGACCCAGACGCTCTACTGGGGCACCTCCAGAAGCGTTGCGACCCTCAGAAGCAAAGGCACAAAAGTGACACTGGCTTCCGGCAGCCGTGCCCATACGATTACCGGCCTGAAGGCAGGCGCGCGCTACTACGCGTATCTCCTGTTCTCGTATGTGCCGAAATCGGGCGGCTCCCAGATCTATGCGGATTTCACGGCCGACGCTGACGGCAAGTACGCCATCACCTGCTTCCCGCTTCCGGCGAAGGTCACCGGCCTCAAGGCTACCTTCGGAAAGAACCACAAGCAGCTGCTGATGGAGTGGTACGATCCGGCTGTGGCGCCCTCGGGCTACCAGGTCGAGCATCTCAGCCAGAAGGGAAACCGCATTTCCATTCATTACACGAAGAAGTTTTACTTCTGGAAAGACTACAAGGTCACCACTGTCCAGCGCTTCCGGGTCCGTGCCTATCACGAAATAAACGGGCAGAAGTTCTTCGGTCCGTGGGCGGATAAATGGTTCGTGCCCGAGCCGTTCGTGGATGCCGCCGGAACCTATATTGTAAAAAAGACAGGGCAGATGAAAGTCACCTGGGCCCTGGTACCGGGCGTCCTGGAGTATGAAGTCTACGTCTCCTCAAAGCCTGATACCGGCTACAAGAAGGCTGCGAGAGTAAAGAAGCCGGTCAACACCATCACGATCAATTCGTACAACGGCGCCAAATTCAAAGCCGGCTCCACCTACTACATCAAGATCAAGTCCATCTCGGCGAGAGGGACCAGCACGACGGTATATGCGAGCCTCATAAAAACAGCAAAATAATAATGATAATAAAGGAGCCGGTCACCCCTGCGGGGTGACCGGCTCCTTTTTACCGTGGCTCTTTTTTATGCCTCGCGAATCGTAATGCTCTTAATTACCGGCTGCTGATCCTTCGGGATCGTCCCGTTGTTATCCGTCGGCTTCGCCTCTCCGGAGATCCTGTCGACGACATCCATCCCTTCTGTCACAAATCCGAATCCCGCGTAACTGCCGTCGAGAAACGTGCTGTCCGCCTGGACGATGAAAAACTGGGAACTCGCGCTGTCCATATCCTGCGATCTCGCCATGGACACCGCTCCCCTCACATGGGAGATCGGATTCTCCACGCCGTTTTCGCTGAACTCGCCTTTGACCGTCTCCCCGGAACCGCCGGTCCCGTCGCCGTTCGGGTCCCCGCCCTGGATCATGAAGCCGTCCATGATCCGGTGGAACGTCAGGCCGTCATAAAAACCGCTCTCCGCGAGCTTCACGAAATTATCGACTGTAGCGGGGGCAATGCTCCTGTCGAGCGCGAGCGTCACCGTCCCGTAATCTTCGA
>CACZTA010000177.1 GCA_902783935.1 uncultured Lachnospiraceae bacterium
TGCGCTTGAAATCAGAATGCTGCGCGACAGGATTTCTGCTTATGCTTCCCGTCTGATCAATGACGGGGACCGGATTTTTATCAACGGCAGCCGCACAGCTCTGTCCATGCTCCGCTATACGGAAAAGAAAACAGTCACTGTATATACAAACAATGGCTGGGCGCTGGAAGAAGTCTATCCGTCCGGCGTCTCCCTCCACCTGACCGGCGGTGAAGTCTACCAGAAAATCATGGTGGGGGAATATGTCGTTCAGAACCTGCTGGGCATACAGGTTAATAAAACATTCCTCGGATGCGCAGCCGTCTATGATGACGGCGAGTTCCGTTACGATATCCCGACAGAAATTGCCATCAACGAAATGATGATCAGCAGGACAACAGGTGAATTGTATATCCTGGCAGATCATACAAAGCTTAAGCACCGGGTGAACCATGCCAATACATATGGCAGCTGCCGTTACAGCCACCCGCTGACATTTATTACAGACGATCAGGCCGATCCGGATATTATTTCCAGTCTGCGCGCTTCGGGCATCAATGTCATTCTGGTCGCAGACTCTGATACTGCGGATGAATCGGCTCAACATATATAACCGGAGAAAATGCTTATGAATTTTTCAAAACTGCTGCTGTATATTCCCGGCATCCTGATCTTTCTTGTCGGTTCTTCACAGACGAGGACCTGGCTGAAGACAAGAAAACCCGGATCCTCTGATCCGGGCACCGTGGTGCGCTGTACGCATATTGTCAAAAAAGATAAGAAAGGCCGTGTCCAGTATGATTATTATGATATTCTGGCGGAATATGCAGACGCTGCAGGACATCTGAGACGGGAAGTCTTTAAATCCCCGTCCGAATATGCGGAAGGACAGCAGGTCCGCATCTATCATGCGTCCGGGGCAGAGAAGTCCTATATAACGGAGAAGGAAGACGAATATGTTCTTCACCCCCTCGTCATGATGATCGGCGGGGCTCTGCTGATCCTGCTGGCGCTCGAAGAAAACAGCGGCCATGAAGTTCCTGCCATGGCTTGTCTGGCAGCGATTCTCGCAGGTTCGGGCGTATCACTCCTCTTCCACTATATCAAACTGAAGAAAAGAAATCTGAAATCCCTCGAGGCTGAAGTGATCCGGACATATTCCAGGCAGATATCAAAAGAAACGAAAATCTTAAGAGGGAACAAATATACCGCTTACCCGATCGTCAGGTACACCCTCGACGGCAGAGAATGTATCCGCCGGTGCAATATTAACTCCAGCCAGCAGAACGCTTTTAAAGAAGGCGAGCACATGGTGCTCTATGTGGATGAGAATACCGGAAATGTCTATGAGAAGAATGCCAGCATACTGCATGCCGTATTCGGTATCCTTCTTCTTGCCGCCGGCATACTGGCAGGGCTCAGCATCCTGTCGGTCGTGCTGTAACCTCTATAATAAAAAACTGCGGAGCCCGACGGACTCCGCAGTTTTTATTTCAGCCTTTTTTCAGTGTAATTTCGACGGTGCCCGGTGTCTCAGGCGCCTCGAATTCCTCATCAGTTTCTTCAAAACCTTCCGGCACGTCCGCCACATGGATCGTGTAGGTTCCCGCCGGCTCGTTGAAAACAGCGGTGCCGTTCTCATCCGTGACCTCGTACTTGCAGGCATTGTCGCTGCAGAACTGTACGTACACATCGGCAAGAGGATTCCTGTCCTCATCATAAACGACTACCTTGTATTCCCCGGCGGTCTCTGCCGCCGCTTCTTCTTCCGCAGACTCTTCCGTTTCAACCGCCTCAGCCCCCGATTCGGGCGCTTCCGCAGCTGATTCCGGTGAGAGCAGCTCCTTCATCCTCGCCCTGTACAGATCCGGAGCCATGCCGTAGATCGGTTCACCTACCACAGCGCCTTCAGAATCTACGAAAAACGTGACCGGATAACTGGAGGTGTCCAGCAGTTCCCTCATCTCGTCGCTGGCTTTCAGCATCGGGTAAGTCGTCCCGGCCTCTTCTACCAGGCTCTTACCGGTCGCCAGCTTGTCCTCCTCATTGGAATCCAGCATGATAGCGATGACTCCTCCCTGGTCCGCGGCAAATTCTTTGCTCATCTCTTCGAGTTCCGGCATTTCCTCCACGCAGTAATGGCACCAGCTCATCCAGAGATTAACCAGCGTGTATTTATTCCGGGCGAACAGCTCTTCGCTGTTTACGGGATTTCCGTCAAAATCTTCCGTCTCAAAGGAGATGACATTTCCTTCGTCCAATGCCTTCAGTCCTTCCGGCTCACGGAAAACGATATTTTCACGCATCTTCGGAATCTCCGCCAGGATATTTTCCAGCCTTTCTTCGGTACCCTCAAGCGGTTCCGGTCTCTGATACAATTCGTCGCATGAGAGCTCATACAGCGTCCAGCCATCCGCCTTCGCCAGTTCATCCAGGCTGACATCCGTTTCTGCCGCCGACGCTCCGAAGAGCGCTTCTACAATATCTTCTTCCTTACCGAGCTCGTCCTTGGCGCTCACGTAGTAATCCGCCGTATAACAGCGTGCATTGTAAAAGTCCATATACTCTTCTGTGTCTCCCAATTCTTCATATCCCGTTTCCATGTCATTTACCGTGGCGTTAAATACCGACACAGAAGTGAGAATCAGTTCCGAAGAGCACACAGATGCAGAATATGTCGCAGCGATCCCGTCTTCTACCCACTTCTCGGGAAGCGTGATCTCCAGCCCTGCCTTGGGGATATCCCATACTTTCGGCTCAGTTTCCGCTGCCGTGCAGGTCGCTGCCGTGCCGGCAAGCAGTGCGGCTGCTGTCATCATAGCCGCTAATAATCCGGTCATTTTACGTTTCATCTTTAAAAACCTCCTTAGAAAACACTTTGCTTAGTTTCCCTTAAATGATGCTTTTGTTTAATTGTCCTTTAAAAAATGCACCCGCCATATCCACAACCTTCCCCGGTGTCGACGGGTCATTCGACAGGGAATGTCCCTCCCCGGCGAACCATACGATCGGAATATGGAACTTCTCCGCAAATCTCTCCGCTTCCGCCGGATCGATCACGTCATCCTCCCTGCCGTGCACCATCAGGATCTGATGCTCTCCGATAAGGCTGCCGTCAAACCGTTCAAATAAGTCATTCTGCAGCAGGTCGTTATACATCTCCCGGACGATACGTACCGGGCGGTGCAGGTCCATATCCGTATCAAAATACCCTTTCGTCTCAAGGTCCCTCAGCTGTTGTTTCTCCTTGTCCGTCGGGTTCTCCTTGCAGAACAGTGCAGGCATGTTTACAGCTGCGCTCCGAAGGAACGCCTTTCTCCCGGTATGCTCTCTCCCGCTGATATAGAGGCAGGTCAGGTAAGCTCCGAAGCTCGATCCGAAATAAAAAATATCGCATCCCGGATACTCACTCCGCACA
>CACZTA010000178.1 GCA_902783935.1 uncultured Lachnospiraceae bacterium
GTCGGGGCGGCCTCTCCGGAGCGCTTCTCGGAGTTTATCGAGAAAGATGACCTCGTCATCACGAGTGACCGGACGGACCAGCAGAAGGCTGCCATCGAATGCGGTGCGAGCTGCCTCGTGGTGACGCTTTCGACGGAGATTGCCCCGGAAATCATGGCGATGGCAGATGAGAACAGCTGCGTCATTATCAGTACGACATTTGACACCTTTACGGTTGCCCGGCTGATTAACCAGAGTATCCCGGTTCATTACCTGATGCGGAAGAAAGATATCATTTCTTTCCGGACCGACGATTATATCGATGATATCCGCGAAGTGATGGGGAAATACAGGTTCAGGGACTTCCCGGTGCTGGATTATTCAGGCCGTTATCTCGGCATGATCTCAAGAAGAAGCCTGATTAATGTCCGGAGAAAGAAGCTGATCCTGGTCGATCATACAGAGGAATCCCAGGCCGTTGATAATCTGGAGCAGGCGGAAATCCTGGAAATCGTGGACCATCACAGGATCGGAACCGTCGAGACGCTGCAGCCGGTATACTTCAGGGGAGAGCCGGTCGGCTGTACCTGTACGATCCTTGCTTCCATGTATCGTGAGCAGGGCGTTGAAATTCCGGCAGACATCGCGGGCATGATGTGCTCGGCGATTATTTCAGACACGCTTCTTTTCCGGTCCCCGACCTGCACGCCCCGTGATGAGCGGACTGCCCGGGAACTGGCTTCCATCGCCGGAATTGATATCGAAGCGTATGCGAAAGAGATGTTCCGGGCCGGAAGCAATCTGAAGGGAAAGACACCGGAAGAAATCCTTCACCAGGATTTCAAGAAATTCATTTTCGGGGAGACGGTCTTCGGAGTGGGACAGATCAGTTCCATGGATCATGATGAGCTCATGGAGATCGCGGAAACGCTGACACCCCAGCTTGAAGTTGAGTGCGGCAGGGGCGGAACACAGATGGTGTTCTTCATGCTGACGGATATTCTGACAGAAGATACCACTCTTCTCTGTTACGGAAAGGGAAGCGGGGACCTCGTCCTGGATGCCTTTAATAAGGAAGTAAACGATGGCCGGTGCGTTCTCCCGGGTGTTGTTTCCAGAAAGAAACAGCTGATCCCCTCATTTATGAACAGCCTTCAGAATGCATGACAGATATCGCCGCGGATAGAAAAATCTGCGGCGAACGCATGTTCGCGGCGCGGGCGTGCGGTGAAACTCTTTAGAAAATAGTTTTTAATATACTGAAAAATAAAGGGATAGAACACCATAATACAGAGTATTCTATCCGTGATTCTGCACGAATTCATCTTTTGTGATATGGGAAATATTTACAAATTATTAAATCTACGTTAAGATGTTTCAATATAAAGAAAGACTGTCCATTGGCAGGTAAAAGACGCGGGGAGTATGTCTTTGAAATGCACGTGAGACAGGAATAAGGGGAAAGAGGCAGATTTCATGGAACAATATGTCGTAAAAGGCGGGATTCCTCTGGTAGGAGAAGTGGAGATCGCCGGAGCGAAGAATGCAGCACTGCCGATTCTGTCCGCAGCAATTATGTGCGATGAACCGGTTACGCTGGAGAACCTTCCAGATGTCAATGATATTAACGTTCTCATCGAATCAATAGAAAAGATCGGCGCGAGAGTAGAGCGGCTGGACCGCCACAGCGTCCGCATCAACGGATCGACGATCCGCAACTGCAGTGTTGATTATGAGAGTATTAAAAAGATCCGTGCTTCTTACTACCTTCTGGGTGCACTGCTCGGGAAGTATAAAGAGGCCGAAGTGCCGCTTCCGGGAGGCTGCAATATAGGAAGCAGGCCGATCGACCAGCATCTGAAAGGCTTCAAGGCCATCGGTGCGGAAGTCCGCATTTCCCACGGGACGATTATCGCCCGCTGCAGCCGTATGGCCGGCGCGCATATTTTCCTTGATGTCGTTTCTGTCGGGGCGACGATCAATATCATGATGGCAGCTTCCCGCGCGGAAGGCCGCACGATTATTGAGAATGCAGCCAGAGAGCCGCACGTCGTCGATGCAGCCAACTTCCTGAACAGCATGGGCGCCAATATCAAGGGCGCCGGCACGGATGTCATCAGGATCGTCGGCGTTCCGTCGTTCCACGGCTGTACATACAGTATCGTTCCGGACATGATTGAAGCCGGAACCTATATGTTTGCCGCCGCTGCGACGAAAGGCGACGTCGTCATCAAGAACATCATTCCGAAGCATCTCGAGGCCATTTCCGCAAAGCTCAGCGAAATCGGCTGTGAGATCGAAGAGGGCGATGACTCCATCCGCGTGGTCGCATCGAAGAGACTGCAGCGCACGCATGTGAAGACGCTGCCGTATCCCGGCTATCCGACGGACATGCAGCCGCAGATCGGTGCGCTTCTGGCAGTTGCGGAAGGCACATCGATCGTAACGGAGAGCATTTTTGAGAGCCGTTTTAAATATGTTGATGAACTGTCGCGCATGGGGGCAGATATAAAGGTGGAAGGGAATACCGCCATTATCAACGGCGTTTCCCAGCTTACTGGCGCGAGAGTTTCTTCCCCGGATCTCCGTGCAGGCGCGGCCCTCGTGATTGCAGGGCTTGCGGCTGAAGGCTTTACGATTGTGGACGATATCGTCTATATTAAGCGCGGCTACGAAGATTTCGACGGAAAGCTCCGCGGACTCGGCGCGGAAATAACGGTTGTCAATTCTGAGAGAGAGATCCGCAAGTTTGAACTGAGCGTCGGATGATCAGACAGGTATGACGACAGAAGATGTGATGAAATCCTGCAGACTCTGCGGAAGGGGATGCGGGACTGACAGAACAAAACGGGCAGGCCGGTGCGGCGGGAAAAGTGAAATCCTTGCCGCCCGGGCTGCTCTTCATATGTGGGAAGAGCCGTGCATTTCCGGAGAGGAAGGCAGCGGGACGGTCTTTTTCGCGGGCTGTCCGCTGAAGTGCGTATTCTGCCAGAACCGGGAGATCGCGCTCACAGGGAAAGAACCTTATCCGGAGGGGATACGGGCGCTGACCGAAAAGGAACTCGCGGATACGTTCCTGCATCTGCAGGGAATGCATGCGAATAATATCAATCTCGTGACACCGACCCATTTCGTGCCGCAGATCCGGGAAGCGCTCAGAATCGCTGCGGATAATGGCCTGCAGATTCCGGTTGTCTATAATACCGGGAGCTACGAGCGGCCGGAGACGATCCGGATGATGGAGGGGTATGCGGATATCTTTCTGCCGGACCTGAAGTTTATGGACCCGGAGATTTCCGCGCGCTATGCGGATGCGCCCGACTACTTTGAGACTGCGGCGGCTGCGATCGACGAGATGGTCCGGATCACCGGCGGCAGGATGGACTTTGATGAGCGGGGAATGCTTCACAGAGGTGTTATTATCCGCCACATGATTCTGCCGGGGCACACCGCTGATTCGAAGCGCATTCTGAAATACATCCATGACCGCTACGGCAGTGCGGTGTGGGTCAGTATCATGAACCAGTATACGCCGATGCCGGGGATCGGAAAAAACTATCCCGAACTTGCGCGCAGAGTGACAAAACGGGAATATGCGCGTGTGACAGATTATGCGCTCTCGGCCGGCATAACAGATGCATTTATACAGGAAGGCGGAACGGCTTCGGACAGCTTTATCCCCGCGTTTGACGGGGAAGGCCTTTTATAAAGCATCCGGGCACGCTTTAATGAAGAAAATCGGAGACAGTGAAAAGATGACAGATTATCTGATCCGCGGGACAGCGGCCAATGATTTTATCAGAGCATTTGCAGTGACGTCCAGAGGCGTCGCGGAGGAGGCCAGATCCCGGCATAACCTGAGCCCGGTGGCGGCAGCCGCCCTCGGGAGGACCATGTCCGCAGCGCTGATGATGGGTGCGGATATGAAAAATGACAGTGACGTGCTGACGCTTCAGTTCGTGTGCGACGGACCGATCGGCGGCATCACGGTCACATCCAATTCAAGGGGTGAAGTGAAAGGCTTCGTGGAGAACCCGGGCGTGATGCTTCCGCCGAATGCATTCGGGAAGCTGGATGTCGGCGGGGCTGTCGGAAACGGGATCCTGCACGTGATGAAGGATATCGGGCTGAAGGAGCCGTATGCGGGCGAAGTCAGCATACAGAACGGCGAAATCGCACAGGATCTGACTTATTATTTCGCGGTCAGCGAACAGGTCCCGTCTGTCGTGGCGCTCGGCGTGCTGATGGACAGGGAGAGTGCCCGGGTCCGCGAGGCGGGCGGATACATTATCCAGCTGATGCCGGACTGCCCGGAAGAAATCATTCAGAAACTGGAAAGCGTCTGTGTTTCGGCACCGTCCGTGACGACGATGCTCCGGGAAGGCGGGACGCCGGAGAGTATTCTGACAGACCTGCTCGGCCCGATGGGTTTCCGGGTGAGGGAACAGATGCCGGTTGCATTTCACTGTGACTGCAGCCGTGAGCGGGTTGCAAAAGCGCTGGTGGCCATGGGACCGGGCCAGCTCAGGGAACTGATCGGCGAAAAAAAGCCGGTGACGCTCAACTGCCATTTCTGCAATACGGATTATACCTTTGACACGGATATGCTGAAGCTTATCCTTGCAAAAGCAAAGGAGAAAATTCCGTCAAAACAGTGACATCTTTTTGCATTTGTATCTTTACGAAGTGCATCTGCTGTGTTAGAGTGCTCTTATTGACAATTTTATATGTTTTTACTCTTATTCAGAACGGTGGAGATGACAGAGGATCTGTGAAGCCGTGACAACCTCCCTCTACGGGAAGGTGCCAACCTCAAGCGAGCGATCGAACAATAAGGGAACATGATGATCCGGTTCGTTTCGCGCGGACCGGTTTTTTTGACTTACAATATACCAGGAGGAAACAGAAAGAAAATGGGAGAGAAGAGACTGTTTACGTCTGAATCAGTGACAGAGGGACATCCGGATAAAGTCTGTGATGCGATTTCGGACGCGATCCTTGATGCCTGCATGGAACAGGACCCGATGAGCCGCGTCGCGTGTGAAACGGCGGTCTGCACCGGCTTTGCGCTGGTGACGGGTGAGATTACGACAAACGCGAGACTGGATTACCAGAAAATCGTCCGCGAAACGATTAAGGAAATCGGCTATGACAATGCCGAGACCGGGTTTGACGGCAACACCTGTGCCGTATTTGTGGCGATGGACCAGCAGTCCGAAGATATCGCCATGGGCGTGGACCAGGCATATGAAGTAAAAACAGCAGAGAATCTGAGCGATGAAGAGATCAGCGCAATCGGCGCGGGCGACCAGGGCATGATGTTCGGTTATGCGACAAATGAGACGCCGGAATATATGCCGTATCCGGTAAGCCTGGCGCATAAGCTCTGCAGAAAGCTTTCGGAGATCAGGAAGGACGGCACGCTGCCGTATCTCCGTCCGGACGGAAAGTCCCAGGTGTCGGTTGAATATGATGAAAACGGCAGGCCGGCGAGACTCGAGGCGGTCGTCATCTCGACGCAGCATGACCCGGATGTCACACAGGAACAGATTCACGAAGATATCCGCAAATATGTCTTCGATCCGGTTCTTCCGAAAGAGATGGTGGATGAAAACACGAAATTCTTCGTAAACCCGACGGGACGTTTCGTGATCGGCGGCCCTCACGGCGACGCGGGGCTCACCGGCCGGAAGATCATCGTCGACACTTACGGCGGCTATGCGCGCCACGGCGGCGGCGCTTTCTCCGGTAAGGACTGCACAAAGGTTGACCGCTCGGCCGCTTATGCGGCGCGGTACGTCGCCAAAAATCTCGTGGCGGCAGGGCTGGCATCCCAGGTTGAGATCCAGCTTTCCTACGCAATCGGCGTCGCGGAGCCGACATCCGTGATGGTGGATACATTCGGAACAGGCGTCCTGACGGATGAAAAGCTGACGGAACTCGTCCGCAGACATTTTGATCTCCGTCCGGCCGGCATCATCAGGATGCTGGATCTGAGACGGCCGATCTACAAGGCGACAGCGGCTTACGGCCATTTCGGAAGAACGGATGTGGATCTTCCGTGGGAACGCCTGGACAAGGTTGAGGAACTGAAGAAATATCTGGCGTAAAAAGCCGGATCCATATGCAGGGGCAGACCGATCCTGTCCTGCAGGCTAACTGCGGGAGGAGGCTGTCCCTTCTTTCTGTTTTCTGCTGATGACAAGGAGTACGGATCATGAGACTGCAGAAGAGAATTGCGATGTGTTTTGCTATTATCATCATCGTACCGGTGGTGCTGTCGGCGGGGGTTCTTGCCGGCACGCTTTATTTCCAGTCTGATGAGCTGCGGCGGCACTACGGGATCGATATCGCGCATCTGGAGGCGTTTGATAAATCGATGGTTTTCAGCCTGGCCTTCAGCGTGCTGGTTATCCTGGTAATCACAGGGGCTGTCATGACGATCTGGCTGACGAGAGGCATAAGTGCCCCGATCAGGTCGATTATGAGGGCGACACAGCACATCAGGGACGGCAATCTGGATTTCGAGCTGAAGCCGGAAGGAAATGTCGAGGAAATCAACGAACTGGTGGCTTCATTTGAAGAGATGCGGCTGAAGCTGAAGGAAACAAATGAAGCCAATATCGAATTTGACCGTCAGAGCCGGGAACTGATCAGCAACATTTCCCATGACCTGCGGACGCCGATCACGGCGGTGAAAGGCTATTGCGAGGGGCTGATGGACGGTGTTGCGGATACGCCGGAGAAACAGGAGCGCTATGTCAGGACGATCTATAACAAAGCGCTTGACATGGATCACCTGATTAACGAACTGTCCTTTTATTCCAGAATTTCGACGAACCGGATCCCGTATGCATTTGACCGGATCAGTGTCCGGGCATTTTTTGATGAGGCGTCGGAGGAGATCTCTCAGGACCTGCAGACGAAGGGGTTCCATTTCGGATATATAAACCAGGTGCCTGAGTCCGCACTTGTGATCGCTGACGCGGAGCAGATTTCAAGAGTGCTCACCAATCTGATCAGCAATGCTGTAAAATATAACGATAAAGAGGAAAAATATATTAATCTGGCGGTCATCCGGGAAGGCGATGAGATCCGGGTGACCGTACAGGATAACGGAAGAGGGATCGCCGCGCAGGATCTGGCCAGTGTTTTTGACCGGTTCTACCGGACAGACGGCTCGCGGAAATCAGGCGAAGGCGGCAGCGGGATCGGCCTCGCGATTGTGAAAAAGATCGTTGAGGACCATAACGGGCGCGTCTGGGCAGTGAGTAAAGAAGGAGAAGGCACGACCATGGGCTTTGCGCTCCGGGTATATGAAGAAAACCGGGAGGAATGAGATGAGCAGGATTCTGATTATAGAAGACGAAATTACGATCGCGGAACTGGAGAAGGATTATCTGGAGCTGAGCGATTTTGAGGTTGTTATCGAGACGGACGGAAGAAAGGGACTCGAACGGGCCCTGACGGAAGAGTATAACCTCTATATTCTGGACCTTATGCTGCCGGGGATGGACGGCTTTGAGATCTGCCGGGAGATCCGGGAGAAGAAGGAAGTCCCGATTCTGATGGTGACGGCGAGAGGCGACGACATTGACAAAATCCGCGGACTCGGGATGGGGGCTGACGATTATATAACAAAACCGTTTTCCCCGAGCGAACTGGTGGCGCGGGTAAAAGCACACCTCATGCGCTATGACCGGCTGACCGGCGTCGGGGTTCCGAAGAATACCGTGATTACGATCCGCGGACTGAAGATCGATAAGACGTCGCGCCGCGTCTGGGTGAACGGGAAGGAGACGCAGTTCACGACGAAGGAGTTCGACCTGCTGACATTTCTGGCCGAGAACCCGGACCGCGTATTTAAGAAGGAGGAGCTGTTCAGGGAGATCTGGAACCTGGAATCGATCGGGGATATCGCGACCGTGACAGTCCATATCAAGAAGATTCGCGAGAAGATCGAGTTCGATACGTCAAAGCCGCAGTATATAGAGACAATCTGGGGTGTCGGATACCGGTTTAAAATTTGAAGCGGGGGCTGCCGCAGTCAGCGGAACCGCCGCGGCAGTCCTGTTAACCGGATTAAGCGTGAAATTGTTGTCTGGTGCATCCAAATGTGCCAAAATATAAGTA
>CACZTA010000179.1 GCA_902783935.1 uncultured Lachnospiraceae bacterium
GAAGGTCTGAAAAAGCTTAAAAATGCAGCCATCGATGACTCTGTCCTGAAACTGAAAGGACTGGAAGCCCTGAAGAATGTCGCGGACGGGCGTGCCACCAAGATCTACATGCCCAGCGACCTGACATCCGTCGTGACATCGCTCGGACTGGCAGGGGAAGCGCTCGGTATCGGCGATGCGACGCCTGTCGACAAGACGCCGAAGACGGAGACGATTGTGGAAGAAGATCCGTGCTGCGACGACAACGGCCCGGGCGGAAAGGAAGCGTCCCTGACATCTTCCCTGATTCACGCTGACATTGAATCACACACCGGCTTTTAACCGGATTCCGTGACGACGGAGGCAGCACCCGCTATGCCGGGATCATTATGCAAAGGAGAGGGAACAAGGTATCAGAGGGTACTTTGTTCCCTTCTTAATTGTGAAGAATCTGTAATTCCGGGGGCTCTGTCCTTGAATTTCGGCCACGGATAGTGCATAATTTATAGACGCGAATGCACATTATTGTAAACAAACCTGTAATGTGCGTACGGAGATCAAGATTGAACATCAGGAGAAGGACTTCATGAACAGAATAAATGTCTGGAATACGTATGATCTGGAGATGCAGAAAAAATGTGATGAATTCGCCGCTTCCTATATGGATTTCCTGAACAGCGGAAAAACAGAGCGCGAATGTGTTGACCAGATTGTCAGAATTGCGGAAGAAAACGGATACAGGGAACTGAACGAACTGATTACATCAGGTGAAAAGCTTAAAGAAGGCGACCGCGTTTATTGCATCTGGATGAATAAATCCGCGGTCCTTTTCCGGATCGGAAAGCTTCCGATGAGCAGCGGGCTGAATATCCTTGGAGCGCACATCGATTCACCGCGCCTCGATGTCAAACAGAACCCGCTTTATGAAGACGGGGGGTTCGCTTATCTTGACACACATTATTACGGCGGCATAAAGAAGTATCATTACGTTGCACAGCCGCTGGCGATTCATGGTGTCGTCGTGAAAAAAGACGGGGAGACAGTTGAGTTTTCCGTCGGGGAAGATGAGGATGACCCGGTCTTTTTTGTTTCTGATATACTGATTCATCTGTCGCAGGAACAGATGAAAAAAACAGCGGCTGAAGTAGTGACGGGAGAGAATCTGGATCTGACAATTGCTTCGAGCCCGGTACGCATCACGGCTGACTCAAAGGCAGGGAGCCGTGATAAGAAGGCTTCTGAAGCGGATGATGTGAAGAAAGCGGTTCTTCAGCTGCTGCTCGAACAGTACGGGATTGAAGAGGAGGACTTTGAGTCGGCCGAACTTGAAATCGTCCCTGCAGGGAAAGCGAGGGAAGCCGGTTTTGACCGCAGCATGATCCTGGCCTACGGACAGGACGACAGAGTCTGTGCGTATCCGTCCCTCATGGCCATGGTGGACGCGGAAGCACCTGAAAGAACCACGTGCTGCCTGCTGGTTGACAAAGAAGAGATCGGTTCTGTGGGGGCCACCGGGATGCAGTCGCATTTCTTTGAAAATGCCCTGGCGGAAGTCATGAACCTGACGGGCGGATACTCGGAACTGGAACTCAGGCGCGCACTGTCCAACAGCTGCATGCTGTCATCGGATGTCAGCGCAGCATATGATCCGCTCTACGCGTCCTGTTTTGAAAAGAAAAACGCAGCATTCATGGGCGAGGGGATGGTCTTTAACAAATTCACCGGAGCCCGCGGAAAATCAGGATCAAACGACAGCAATGCGGAATATATCGCACACTTAAGGAAACTCTATTCGGAAGCGGATATCCGCACGCAGACAGCGGAACTCGGAAAAGTAGATGTCGGGGGAGGCGGAACAATCGCTTATATCCTGGCACTGTACGGCATGAATGTCATAGACAGCGGAGTGGCTGTCCTGAATATGCATGCACCTTATGAAGCAGCCAGCAAAGCCGATATATATGAAGCCTACAGAGCCTACCGCGTTTTCCTCGAGAAAGCAGATTTCTGCAATATAAAGGTCTAACGGGATCAATGAAGATATTTGAAGATAATTATGAAACACCTGATACGGAAGAGACTTCCGGAAATCCGTCCGAAGCAGCGGAAACCGCAGCAGAGACGGCAGTGGAGATGACCGAGGGGACAGTCGTTACCGGATCCGTTGATGATGAGGAGGAAGAGGAAGAAGCTTCAGCTCCGGCGCCCGATTATGATTATCATGACGCCATCATCCAGATCGAGATGCTGTTTCAGAGCCATATCCTGTCATTCGGATATAAGGAATATTCACTTGAGACATTTGCGGACAGGCGGTATTTCCAGGAATGGGCTGCCCGCGAAGGCTGCAGTGATACGGATGAGATGAGGGCCGGCCTGAATATTGACGGAATCTTAAGAAGCAGCGATCCGTCTGAATCAGAAGTGCTGACGTACCTCCAGTATACGCTGAATATTGCGGAATTGTGCAGACGAAGCTATAACAGGGAAGAAGTCCAGGGATATGATTTCGATATCCGCAATTATACGGAACTTCTTTCCAGGATCAGGGCGCTTCTCAGGCAGCTCCGTTTTGATGTGCGCTATGTGCCGGATAAGGAGTTTATCTATATCGTACCTCACGATCCGGCAGCGGAAGCCGCTTCCGAAAATGACGCTGATCCGCTTTCCAGGGATATTACACAGTACCGGAGCACTTCCGCGATCGGCCAGCTCGACCTGAAGCGAGGCCTTCTGGCGGATATGGGCAGGCGGATAGAAGCTTATCCCGACAATCTCACGAGAGAGCATGCGGCGCTGTTCAGCCGGATCGAATTCATGCTCGGCAACATGAATATCCGCAATAATAACATCAGCGGAGAAGACCGCGTTGAGCGGGTTGCCGCCATGAGTCCGGAGGAAATGGAGCACTGGTATGACGAGACGTACCAGCTTCTCCTTCTGCGCATTCTGGAACACCGGAATGTCAGCCGGATGGAGGAGATTGACGCGATTGCGGAAGAGTGCGGCGTGGATATATCCGCCATCTCTGAAGAAGAGATCGCGAGCCTCCTCAATGGGGAGCTTCCCCCGGACAATCCCGATGAAGTGAAATCTGTTCCGGAAGTACAGGAAAGGAATAGAAAACAGGAGGAAGTCCTTCCTGAAGAAAAGGATAAAAACACGGAAAAACCAAAGCAGGCGACCGGTAAAGTGATCCTTGCGATCGTGATTGCTGATATCCTTTTTGTGCTTTTTATTTTATGCTGGATCTTCCTGTGGAACGGGGTATAAACCGAAATGCTTTCAAAAATAAAAAAGAATTATGCACTGTATGCGTTCCTGATAAACCTGGCGGCAGGCATTATTGCATTTTCAGGATTTATTATCCATGACAGAGGTTTGTTTTCGATCGCGGGAGATTACAATGTCCAGCAGATCCCGTTTGCCATGTACGCCAATAATGCCATAAAATCGGGCAATATTGTGTGGGACTGGTCACTCGATCTCGGCTCGAATTTTATCGGCGGGATGACGTTTTATGTGCTCGGGAATCCTTCTTTCTGGCTGTCACTGCTTTTTCCCGCAGATGCATTTATCTATATAGCGGGATGGATCTATGTATTAAAATATGCTTTCGCCGGCCTTACTGCCTTTCTGTGGATCAGCAGATTTGTGAAAAAACCGGAAAACGCGGTGACGGCATCTGTCCTCTATGCGTTTTCGGGATTTATGAACGAAGACCTTCTGTTTTATCATTTTCATGATGTTGCACTACTGTTTCCGCTTCTTCTGCTGACATTTGACTGGCTGATGGAAGAACACAGGCACGGGCCGTTCATCTTTGCCGTGACGGTCAATGTACTGGTGAATTATTTCTTTTTCCCGGGAGAAGTCTATTTTCTTGCGGCTTATTTCATTCTCCGCTATGTCGTTGACGGAGGGAGGAAGATGTGGAGACGTCTTCCGGAAGTTTTTGCCGAAGGAATCCTCGGCTGCCTTCTCGGGATGATCCTGCTGCTGCCTGCAGCGATATTTGTCGTACAGAATCCGCGGGTGAAATTTGATTATGTCGGAAGCAATTCACTGGTTTTCGGGGCGGACCGCTATCTGTTTATCCTGAAATCCATGATTTTTCCGGGAGAAGTCATGTCTGACCACAGTGCCGTGATTAACAGGAATTTCGCGTCCTGTGCGGCTTACCTGCCGATGATCGGCATGGTTCTCGTGATTGCCTTTCTCTCCATGAACAGGAAACACTGGATAACGAGGATGCTGAAATGGTGCCTCGTAATGGCAGTTGTCCCGATTCTGAATGCGTCGTTTTCCTTATTTGCCGGACTGTACCACAGATGGTATTACATGTGCGTCCTTCTTTTTGCCCTGTGCAGCGCACTGGTCCTTGAACAGCTCCAGGGTGAGGAACGGATCTGGGAGTCACCGACGCCTTCCGAAAAAGCGGTAAACAAAGGGACTCTGATCTGGCTCCTGATCACGGCCGGCTTTATCATGTTCCTCCTGTTCGTACCGTGGTCCTCTTCTGAAAAAAGCAAGATTTTCCGCCCGGATCTTTTTTATGCGTGGTCTGTGGTATCCTCTGCGGGGACACTTGCCACCTGGGTGATCCTGACGAAGTTCAAAAAGTGGCGCAGGGAGATTCTGACTGCCGGAATTCTTATGTTTGCGGTCGGGACAACGATTACAACGATTCACCTTTATCATGTCGCCAACGGGGAAGATGCCGTTCACCTGCAGGACAGGCTTGTCACTTCAAAAGATTTCGGAATTGAGACGACAGCGTACAGGTATTCAAATAATGACAATCCCGAGACGCTGACACACGGTTATTCTACAAGGGCAAATTTCTGCAGCACGGTGTCGGGATCTATCTTTCGTTTTTATCAGACGCTCGGACTGAAGAGAGAAGTCAAGTCCCCGGATCCTCCGGACGGGCTTCTGAACCTGATTTCCGCAAGATATACCTATGAGACGAAAGAAAAAAGTGATGCGGGAAAGCTGGTAAAGACGGTCAAAGGAAAATATAAAACATATTATATTTATGAAGATGAGTCGGTTCCGCCGATCGGTTTCACGTATGAGACATATATGCCTTTTTCCGTGTTTGAAAAGACCGCGGATGAAAAGAAAGCCATCCTCATGCTGAAAACGCTTGTCATTCCGGATGAGGAAGAAGAGACGGTCGGGAAAATACTGAGAAAATATGACGAGGGCCGGGACGGGGAGCCTAAATCGTCGGATATCAGTAAAATCAGCAGCGCCCACATAAGTGAGAGCTCCCGGAATGTGAGAAGGACGACATCTGACTATGTGTCAGATATTCACTGTGAAAAGGATTGCTACGCTTTCTTTTCCATTCCGAATGACAGCGGCTGGTCCTGTCATGTCGACGGAACCGCGGAGGAAATCCTGGATATTAACGGATTTATGGCTGTCCGGCTGCATGCCGGGGATAATACGGTCCACTTCCATTATAAGGTGCCGGGGCTTTCGGCCGGAGTTGTCATCAGCCTGGTTTCCCTCGCGGCAAGCATCCTCTGGATCCTGTTTTTCCGGAGGGAGCGCAGAAGAAAAAAGGCTTAATGCCGGTTATTTCTTGCTTCGGCGGCATCGCGGATCATACTGGCGGCAACCAGCAGCATCATGAAAATGAGTGCGGTCATGCCGAGGATGATATCCTGCTGGGACGTTTTTTTTCTGGAAAACGGAAACATTATTATTTCTCCTTTCAGACCCTGTGGTGTTTATTACCTGTATTGTACGCCTGAAGGAGAAAAAAATCACGGATTTATTACAGTAAAGGAGTTTCTATGATCGAAGCTGTCAATGTCACGTACCGCGTGGGCAAAAAAGCGCTTTTTGAGGATGTCAATATAAAATTTACCGAAGGGAACTGCTACGGCCTGATCGGAGCCAACGGCGCCGGAAAATCCACGTTCCTGAAAATTCTTTCGGGACAGCTGGAAACTACCAGCGGTACTGTTGTCGTCACGCCCGGTGACCGCATCTCCTTTCTTGAACAGGATCATTTCAAATTTGATGATTATGAGGTGCTGGATACGGTCATCCTCGGAAATCCCCGTCTCTATGAGATTATGAAAGAAAAAGAAGCGATCTATATGAAGGAGGATTTCACGGATGAGGACGGCATCCGCGCGTCGGAACTGGAAGGCGAGTTTGCCGAAATGAACGGATGGGACGCGGAATCGGATGCGGAAGCGCTGCTGACCGGGCTCGGGATTGAACCCGAACTCCACCACAAGCTGACAGGCGCGCTGGACGGCCCGCAGAAAGTGAAGGTCCTGCTGGCACAGGCCCTGTTCGGCAATCCGGATATCCTGCTTCTGGATGAGCCGACCAACCACCTTGATCTCGATGCGATCGGTTGGCTGGAAGAATTTCTGATCGGATTTGAGAATACCGTGATCGTCGTCTCACATGACCGGTATTTCCTCAATAAGGTATGTACCCATACGGCGGATATTGATTACGGAAAAATCAAGCTTTTTGCCGGCAACTATGATTTCTGGTTTGAGTCTTCCCAGCTTCTCGTCAGGCAGATGAAGGAACAGAACCGGAAAAAAGAGGAGCAGATCAAGGAACTCAAGGAGTTTATTGCCAGATTCTCGGCTAATGCATCCAAATCAAAGCAGGCGACGTCGAGAAAACGGGCGCTTGAAAAAATTGAGCTGACGACGATGGTGCCGTCAAGCCGCAAATATCCCTATATCGATTTCAGGCCGGACAGGGAAATCGGGAATGATGTGCTGTTTGTTGAACATCTGTCCAAAACCATCGACGGGGAAGTGATCTTCAAAGACCTCAATTTTATCATCGGGAGAACAGATAAAGTCGCATTTGTCGGCGGGAATGAACGGGCCAAGACGACTCTGTTTGAGATCATTGCCGGCAGGATTGAACCGGACGAAGGCTTTTACAAGTGGGGCATTACGACATCCAGGGCTTATTTTCCGAAAGACTACAATGACGAGTTTGATAACGATCTGACGATTGCTGACTGGCTGACGCAGTATTCGGAGAATAAAGATACGACATATGTCAGAAGCTTCCTCGGCCGCATGCTGTTTGCGGGAGAGGACGGGGTTAAGCGCGTCCGTGTCCTGTCCGGAGGCGAAAAAGTCCGCTGTATGTTCTCCAAAATGATGATTTCAGGTTCAAATGTCCTTATTTTCGATGAACCGACGAACCATCTTGACATGGAGGCGATTACAGCGCTCAATAACGGAATGATCAAATTCCCGGGCGTGCTTCTGTTCTCATCAAGGGATCACCAGATTGTGGAGACGACTGCAAACAGAATTATGGAATTCCTGCCGGACGGGACCCTGATTGATAAAATCGGAACATATGATGAGTATCTGGCCAGCGATGCGATGGCCAGAAAACGCCAGATTTATGTTGCTTCTGAGGACGTGGAACAGGATAACTGACAGCGGAGAAACGATATGTCCCTGTATTTTCGGACCGGTCTGGCTGCAGTCGTTGAACTGATGGTTCTTTTCCTGATCGGGGGACTGGCTCCTTTCAGTGAGAAGAGCGGAAAGCAGTCTGTCTCGGAGACTCTCTGCGGAGGGTTCCTGATTTACTATGCACTGCTGGAAATAACAGTTCTGCCCCTGACGATGGCCAGAGTTTCTTTATATGTGATTTTGTGTATATGGGCAGCTGAACTGGCCGTTCTCTGTGCATCTTCTGTTGTGCTGCATTACAGGGGGTTTTTCCGCGAGCTGTCTGTCCATGCGAAGCGATACAGATTTGCTGCTGTCGAACTCGCTCTCATCATCATTGCGGCAGCTGCTGCAGTTGTTTCAGTGATGCTGCCGTCCGGACGGGACATTTCGGGAACGATTGCCCAGATGACGACAGATATTTATCATGATTCTGCAGGGCTCATTAACGGTTTTTTCGGCGAGGTCCTGACTTCTGTGCCGACGAGCGGGCTTCTCAACCGGTTTCATGTGAGCGGCGAGTTTTACGCTGTCCTGTTTGACATCCCGTGTCTCACCCAGATGAAAATCGTACAGCAGCTGCTGACCGTGATTCTGTCATTTCTTATATCGCACCGGATTTTCTTCCGCCTGACAGGGGGAAAACGCGTGCCGTCCGCCATCGCGACGATCATGCTGGCTGCAGTCCAGTTTACTTCGAGAACGCCTTATTCATCCGCTGACCAGCTGCTCAGGACGGGCTGGACAGGCAACGGGATTATGACGGGTGTGCTCCTTCCTTCGGTTTTACTGCTTCTGCTGGCGCTGTATGATGATCCGGACCGGCGGCAGCTTCATGTTTTGGGCATGTGCGCCGGAATCGCAGCCGTCTCGCTGTCGCGCACTTCCATTTATCTGTTTCCGCTGGCACTGACTGCGGGCATCATCCCGCTTGTGCTCAGCAGACGGGAACCGGGGCTGATCATGCACGCCCTGCTGTGGATGGTGATTCCCGTCAGCGCGGTTGTCCTGTGCGTCCTCCATCCGTCAGTGTCACTGCTTTAACATCTTCCGACAATCCCGGCCGGGCCGGCAGTCTTATGTGAGGTTTCTGATGACTGGGTATTCTGCATATGAATCAGGGTTTTCTTTTCTGCAGAAAACAGTGCGGCTTTATGAAGAACCGGGCGTTTTTCTGCTGATCGCCGCCTGTGCGCTGATTCTGACGATTATGTTCGGCATGCAGAGCGGCAGACTCTTCCTGGCATTTCCGACGATCTTTTTCCTGATGACGGTTCTCAATCCGTTTGTTCTGCCTGTTTTCATCAGGAACGGCTCTGTCAGCGGAGAGGAATACTACAGACTGCTGTGGCTGATTCCGTACGGACTGATCATTGCTTACGGAATTATTTCGCTTGCGTACAGGATGAAGAAAGGACTTCCGAGGAACCTGGTCTATGCGGCGTCCCTCCTCCTGCTGGCGGTGACGGCGGTGCCTTCCGTGAAATCAATGGCTTCTGTACGTCCGCCGGCTGATATATTCATGACGGACGAACAGCTGCAAATGGTCTGCAATTATATTATTGATGAAACGGGATATGATGATCCGATGGTGGCGTTTGATGATGCGGAATTCCGGCTGGGAGCCCGCGAATACAGCGCCGCCCTGAAAATATCACATCTGTTTGAAGACGGACGTGATACGCAGGATACCGCTTCCTTTTCGAGGAGCCTCACGATCTGGAGACCTGATTTTATTGTTGTGCGGAAGGAGAGTGACGCAGCCGGCCTGCTTGAGGGAGAGGGATATCCGGCAGTGGCCTATACAGATGATTATCTGGTATATGTGCGAAAATAACAGAAGGCAGGGCTCTGCCTTCTTTTTTTTTATTAGAAGAGACGGAAGTATCGTGGACATAAATTGCATCGGGTGTTATAATTTCTTATAAGTGTGAAAAGCTCACACGCGGCTTTTTCAAAATTGCAAGGAGGATATAGTATCATGGCGAAAAGAAAAATGTTAACCATGGATGGAAACGAAGCAGCCGCTCACGCAGCGTATGCGTTTACGGAAGTTGCTACGATCTATCCGATTACGCCTTCATCTGTCATGCCGGAGCATGTTGATGAATGGGCAACAGCGGGCCGCAAGAACATCTTCGGACAGGAAGTTCAGGTCACTGAAATGCAGTCTGAAGCAGGCGCTGCAGGTGCTTTTCACGGCTCTCTCGCAGCCGGTGCGCTGACGACGACATTCACGGCTTCCCAGGGTCTTCTTCTCATGATCCCGAACATCTACAAAGTAGCCGGCGAACGTCTCCCGGGCGTCTTCCATGTTTCTGCACGTGCACTTGCAAGCCATGCGCTGAGCATTTTCGGTGACCATTCCGATGTCTATGCGTGCCGCCAGGCCGGTGCCTGCATGCTCTGCGAATCTTCAGTCCAGGAAGTCATGGACCTGGCTCCTGTCGCTCATCTGGCAGCACTGAAGGGTGAACTCCCGTTCATCAATTTCTTTGACGGTTTCCGTACATCCCATGAAATTCAGAAGATTGAAGCATGGGATTATGAAGATCTTGCCGATATGGCAGATTATGATGCGATTCAGAGATTCCGTGACAATGCGCTGAATCCGAATCATCCGGTAGAAATGGGCTCCGCCCAGAACCCGGATATCTTCTTCCAGGCACGTGAAGCCTGCAACCAGTTCTATGATGCCATGCCGGCAATTGTCCAGGAATACATGGACAAGGTCAACGAGAAGATCGGAACTGATTATAAGCTCTTCAACTATTACGGCGCTCCGGATGCTGAATCCGTCATTATCGCCATGGGTTCTGTCAATGATACGATCGAAGAAACCATCGACTATCTGACAGAGAAAGAAGGAGCAAAGGTCGGTGTCGTAAAGGTCCGCCTGTATCGTCCGTTCTGTGCTGAAGCACTGATCAACGCAATCCCGGATTCCGTCAAAGTCATCAACGTCCTTGACAGAACGAAAGAGCCCGGAGCTGAAGGCGAACCGCTTTATCTTGATGTTGTTGCCGCACTCCGCAACTCCAAATTCAAAGATGTTACGATTAACGGAGGCCGCTACGGACTCGGCTCCAAGGATACGCCGCCCGCAGCAATCAAGGCTGTCTTCGATAACAAAGATAAGAACGGATTCACAATCGGCATCGTCGATGACGTGACGAATCTGTCCCTTGAGATCGGCGCTCCGCTTGTCTGCACACCGGAAGGCACGATCAACTGCAAGTTCTGGGGCATCGGTGCTGACGGTACTGTCGGTGCGAATAAGAACTCCATCAAGATTATCGGCGACAACACCGATATGTATGCACAGGCATACTTTGACTATGACTCCAAGAAGTCAGGCGGCGTGACCATGAGCCACCTGCGCTTCGGCAAGAAGCCGATCAAGTCCACATACCTGATCCGCCAGGCTAACTTTGTCGCATGTCACAACCCGGCATATGTCACAAAGTTCAACATGGCACAGGAAATCGTGGACGGCGGAACATTCCTTCTGAACTGCCCGTGGTCGGATGAGGAAGTCGCTTCCCACCTTCCGGGACAGATGAAGAAGTTTATTGCTGACCACAACATCAAATTCTATGTGATCGACGGCGTGAAGATCGGTATTGCTACCGGCATGGGCCCGACACGTATCAATACGATTCTCCAGTCCGCATTCTTCAAGCTGGCCGGCATTATTCCGGAAGAGCACGCTATCGAGCTCATGAAGACAGCCGCACAGAAGACATACGGCCGCAAGGGTCAGGATATTGTCGAAAAGAACTGGGCTGCCATCGAAGAAGGCGCTAAGCAGGTCCGCGAGTTCAAGGTTCCGGAAGACTGGAAGAACTGCGTAGACGAAGGCCTCGAATTCACGAAGCATGAAGGCGAAGGCAAGGTCGTCGATTTCGTCAACAACATCCAGAATGCTGTTTCCGCACAGGAAGGCAACAACCTCCCGGTTTCCGCATTTATGGATTACGTAAACGGCATGACACCGAGCGGCACGGCTGCATACGAGAAGCGCGGCATCGCTGTCAGTGTCCCGCAGTGGGATTCCACGAAGTGCATCCAGTGTACGAGATGCTCCTATGTCTGCCCGCACGGCGTCATCCGTCCGTTCGCGCTGACAGCAGACGAAGCTGCAGGACTGCCGGAAGGCACAGCAACACTTCCGCTTCTGCAGTTCCCGGATAAGAAGTACCTGATCGCTGTCTCCGCCCTTGACTGCACGGGCTGCGGCTCCTGCGCAAATGTCTGCCCGGGCAAGAAGAACAAAGAGACCGGCGAAGTTGAAAAAGCCCTCGTCATGGTTCCTGCAGCCAAGGGCACACCGATTGATCAGCCTGTCTTCGATTATGCGGTCACAACACCTGAGAAGCAGGATGTCATCGACAAGTATAAGATTACGACTGTCAAGGGCAGCCAGTTCAAGCAGCCGCTGCTTGAGTTCTCCGGCGCATGCCCGGGCTGCGGCGAGACACCGTATGCGAAGCTGATCACACAGCTGTTCGGCGACAGAATGTACATCGCAAATGCAACCGGCTGCTCCTCCATCTGGGGCAACAGCTCACCGTCCACACCGTACACGTTCAACAAGAAGGGCCAGGGCCCGGCATGGGGCAACTCCCTGTTCGAAGATGCTGCTGAGTACGGCTATGGTATGGAACTCGCCCAGA
>CACZTA010000180.1 GCA_902783935.1 uncultured Lachnospiraceae bacterium
CCGGGGACTCGAACCCCGGACACCCTGATTAAGAGTCAGGTGCTCTACCAACTGAGCTAGAAGCGCTTTTCACTTTTCGCGTCACTCAGACGCAAAAAATATTATATGCAACTTCCGGCAAAAAATCAAGTCCTTTTTTTATGATTTTACATTTGTTTTTATCCCCTTCAGCTAAGCACCTGCCAGGGGACACAAATGAGAGAATCCATGGTATTATAATACTTATCCGGTCGAATTGAGATCGTTTTTCATCTGACACATTTCTAAAACGGAGGTCATTATTTATGAAAAAAACTGCCTTACCCGTAAACGTACTTCTGGCAGCCGCCGTATCAGCTGCTGTCTGCTGTACTGCTTTTGCTTCCGATTCTGCTCCCGACTCTGTTCCCTCTGCCGCCGAACCGGTCATGTCTTCTGCGGAAGCCGCCGAAGAAGAGTACGTGCCGGCTGATCCGGACGCCGCCTGGCTGAGCGAGTATTTCAATGTTGCGTTTGAAGACGACGTCACTGCTGATGCATTCAATGATGCACTGACTGACATGGGCGGGGAAGCGGTCGAAGCAGATCCGTTCACGCTCGCGGATGCGGTCACCGGAGCCGTCCGCCTGGCAGGGATGGAGGAACTGGCCCTGACTTACGAGAGTGATGCTGCGATGCAAAAGGCTGAAGAAATCCTCCGGGATAACAACATCTCTGCAGAAGAAGCTTATGAGCCTTATATCGCATGCGCACTGGACCTGGGACTGGCTGACAGCAGCTGGGATTTTGACGGCGGCATTTCCGCTTCTCAGGCGACCGCCATGCTCGCAAAAGCGGCGGGCCTGAACGGAACCGGACGTCATTACATCGGCCGGATCTCCGATCCGGACATTCTTGAAAAAATCTGCACGGTTTTGTCTGAAACCATTATTTTTGATAATGAAGAACTCACAGATCTCGGGGACCAGCTGGTGCTGGACGGCGCTGTCACCGGCTACGGCCTGAAGTACAGCGGCAGTGATGCCCGGTTCCTGGAAGAAAACACACTGAAATACAGCCACAGCGAGCTTCGTCACGCCGAGCAGCTCATCGGTCTTCTCAAGAGCGAAGGATTTGACGGCTATGTCCAGATCGAGCCCAAACTGTCTGTCTATGAATATATGGCTGACTGGGGCGACCCGGGGGATCCCACACCCACATATGCGGTCATTGAGGTGGAAGAGAACCGCATGCTGGCATATGCCGTTGAATATGACCTGATGATCGAGTTTGAAAATACGGATGAGAAAGAATCTTTCCACGGCCTTATTGAAGATTACGCCAAAAAGTATGACAGCTCTTTCGACGAGGACGGAAATCTGACGGCAAAGCTCCTGGACGGCTCATGGTGGCAGCCGCTCTACTCTTCCGTTACGGAAATGGAAAATGAAGAGTATGTCCGGCTCACGGATAATATCGTCTATAATTCTGCCGGGGACTACTCGATCCATACGTTCACGCTCCCGGAAAATGCAGCCGCTGTCGCAGAAGCAGTCGGTGAGATCGCGCCGGACCTGACAGCCGGGGAAAAGACGATCTATGTCAATCCGGCTTTCTACCGCTATATCTCGGGAGAAGACTATCAGTAAATTGAAATGTAACTGCAGAACGATAAAAATGACAGGCCGCTGCAGGCCTGTCATTCTATTTACCGTTTATTCAGTTTTTTTCCGGGGAAACCCGTCTTTTACTTATGTGTCTCAGGGAAATAAGACGGCTCATTTCCGCAGGTTGCAAGGCTCACAAGCACAAGAGCGACCGCGCATGCCGCCGCGCCGGGAACCGTCGCGCCGAGCCCGAAGGGCAGACCCGCAAGTTTCCAGGCGATGCAGACCACGAACCCTGCCAGCATACCGGCGATGATGCCTTTTGTCGTCGCCTTTCTCCAGAAGAGAGCGGCAAATGCGGGAAGGCCGCAGGCAGCCGCATAGAAGCTCCAGGCAAACATCAGGATCTGGTAGGCATTCTTGATATACAGCGCAATGATCAGGGCGCCGATCGGCAGAATGATGGAGAAAACGCGGGAAAGTATGATCTCCGTCCTGTCTTTCATCTTCGGATTGATGGTCTTGCCGATGTCATGGACGCAGGTCTGGACGGAAACCAGAAGATAGCTGTCCGCCGTCGACATAATGACCGAGAGAAGGCCCGCAAGCGCGAGACCGGTCAGACCGATCGGAAGCACTTTGATCGCAAGTGCGGGGACGGTTGCATCTGTAGATCCGAATCTTTCAAGCACGTCATCACCGATGATCTGATGTGCGATGATGCCCATGAAGAAGACCAGGAAAATCGTCACGCCGTAGACAGCGGTTCCGAGGAACATACCCTTCTTCGCGGCTTTTCTGTCCTTTGCGGCAAAGGCTCTCTGCCACATTTCCGCGCCGGCCATCGTAAAGACCAGGTAGGTCACGATATCACCCGCGATCGAACCGTTTATATAAGGCTTGACGAGCGCGGGATCAAGATTGGCGGTAAAATTCCCGACGCCGCCCACATGAATGAGGGACGCAATGGGAATCATGATGTAGACGAACAGAAGCAGCATATAGAACTGGAATACGTCCGTAAACACGACGCCGAACAGGCCGCTGGTCGCCGTATAGACCATAAAGACGCAGGTCGCAATCAGCGCTCCGATCTCATAAGAGAAGCCGATGTTCTTGCCCAGCATATTGATGATTGTGGCAGTCGCCGTGACCTGGGAAGCCACTGTTCCCATCATGGTAAACGCAACCATCGCAGCGAGGATAATTTTCGCCGCCTTCCCGAATCGCATTTCAAAAAGCCCCGGCATAGTGGTGACATTGTGCTGCATTCCGATATCGGAAATTCTTCCGGATATGCCCGAAAAAATAAACATACCGATCAGGTACGGAAATGCCGTGATCAGCGCTTTGAAACCGCTGGAATATGCGACACCCGCGCGTCCCATAAGGCCGCTGCCCCCGATGATAGTCGCGCATACCGTCGCCATCAGGACCAGCGGACCGAAAGACCGGCCTGCCACATAGTAATCATCCGAGTTCCTGATCCTCTTGACGGATGAGATTCCGATGTAAATCATTCCGACAAGATAGAGCCCGATGATGATCAGGTCAATAAAGCTCAATTCACCGTGAATCATAATAATCCTCCTTTCTCACAGACGTAGAAAACTCGTAAAGTCCGCACAGGAAAGGATTAGAGAAAAGGGATACGGACCAGAACGAGAAAAGAAAAGAAAAGAATAGCACTACAGACACCAGTATAATAAGTTTTCTGATTTTTTTCAAGTTTTTCTTATTGAACTCGATTAAGCTGATATTATTTTGTTTCTTTCAGAGAAGGATAACTCCGCCTTTAAGGCGGAGTTCCTGCTTGCCGTTACTATTAACCCCTAAAAAAACCCCCGCCTGTGCAAAGGGCGGGGGTTCTTCTTAATGATCGGTAAAATCTGTCAGGAATTGCCGGTTGTTTTCTATCAGTTCCTTCGTCATCGCCCGGATCTCTTCGAGCGTACACTGCGCTGCCGTAAACGGATCCAGCTGAATGCTCTGGTAAATCCACTCGAGCTTTTTCTCGTTGGCTGCCCGCGCCTGCAGCTTCTGGACGGCAATATTGCTCATGTTGAGTCCGAGAGGGCCTTCCGGAAGCGGTCCCACATAACAGGGATGAATGCCCTCGGTATCGCAATAGCACGGTACTTCCACACAGCAGTCATCCGGCATATTTGAGATCAGGCCTGTATTCATGACATTCAGGTTGGCGCGGAACGGAATTCCTGTCTCGATTGCGCGGATGACCCGCGGCGCATATTCATGTGTCAGTTCGAACGGGATTTCTTCCCCGCTCTCAAGGAGCCTGACCAGTTCGTCGTAGTAATCGTCATTTGCCAGTTCGTGGGCCAGCCACCAGCGGTCGTAAACGCGGTATTTGCGGATCTCGTCTTCCGTTTTCCGGAAATACGGGGTATATTCCGACATATGGTAAGGGGATTCGGAGTTAAAATATCCGAAATGCTGCATGATTGTCATGCGCACCGCATCCGAGAACGGATATTCCGCCTTCGGATCGTCATTGATCCAGTGATACCCGTGTTCCTTCTCCGATATCTTATGCATTTTTTCGAGAGTATCCGTCGCCGCTTTGAACCGGGGATAGGCATCTTCCCCGTCCACTTTCAGCTGCAGGTACCACGCCATGTGGTTGATCCCCGCCGCCCAGTACGTCAGACGGTCATATTCCACACCGAGGTAGTCCGCGATCTGCTCCGCTGTCCCCTGTACGGAATGGCAGAATCCGAAGATTTTTATATCCGAGACCTGGTTCAATGCCAGGCACAGACCGGCCATCGGATTCGTGTAATTAAAATAATACGCGTCGGGGCAGAGCTCCTCCATATCCCGGACCGTGCCGAGCATGTCCGGGTACGCGCGCAGCATACGGAAGATCCCCGCCGGCCCGATAATATCCCCGACCACCTGCCGCACGCCGTATCTGTCCGCGATCTCGAGATCCCTCTGATAAATCTGCGGACCTCCGACGCTGATCGCATTGATCACATAATCCGCACCGGGCAGCGCTTCTCTCCGGTCAGTCCATGCGGAAACAAGGATATTTCTGCCCTTCTGCCTGACCATCGTGCGGATCACGCGCTCTATCACAGCCAGCTTTTCTTCATTGATGTCTACAAGTGCAATCTCTTCGAGAGGTACATCCTCAAGAAGAATCAGATCCCCGAGAAGGTTTTTGGAAAATATTGCGCTCCCGGCGCCGATTATTACGACTTTCACTGCCTGTCTCCCTTTTTTCACTCGTCCTTCATGCTGTCTTCAAGTGCATCTACGATCGTGTCAACAACCTTTGTGGCCCGCGCCTGCACTTCCGGCGGCGCATATGGGAATGTGTAGGAAATATCCGACGCTTCGAGAAGCGGCAGGTCATTGATGGAATCTCCTATTCCGTACAGGCGGCAGTCACCGAGCGTCTCCCTCATGTAGTCGCGCAGGAACCGGACGCCGTCTCCTTTAGAGCAGCCTCGCGGTGCGATGTCGATCTCGATCACATTCTGGAATGCTTCCACATAATCACCGTAGCGCTCATTGATGGATTTCGAGAGGCGCGCGGCATCTTCAAGCGACTCCGTGTGGACGCTCACCTGGTGGATCAGGCCTTCGGGCGCATCGTCCACACCGGTAATGATGTAATACTTCCCCGGATAATCCATTTCGGCGAAGACGCAGATGTCTCCTTCCACATCCAGGGTCAGCCGGTATCCCTGCGGCACGAGCTCTTTAACGAGCGCATCCGCCACCTTCCTGTCCACGCCCATCTTGCGGATTTCCTGAAGATTCCTGTCGACAATATTGGCCCCGCTCGACGTGATATAAAAGTCCGGTTCGACGAAGCCTGTGATAAAGGGTGTCAGCCCGCCCACCTGGCGCCCCGTACAGAGCCCGAACAGGTGGCCGGCTGCCTGGTATTCACGGATCTTCGCGACATTTTCCGCGGGAAGCTTGCGGTCATCTTCCGCTTTATAAAAGTACAGCGTTCCGTCAAAATCACTGGCAAATACTTTCTTCATCTGCTTCTCTCCTTTTACGTGCTCAAACAGCGAAATCATCCCGGACAGACGGACGGATGCTCCTGATCTTCAGGGAGACGTTATCCGATGCCGTATAGTTGAACTCTTCTTCTGTCGGATAGCAGTGGGAGGTAAAGGTCGCTTCCCCGTCATTGAAGAAGTATTCCACACTGCTCCGGTCAATAAAGATGCGGATCGATGAGAGGCCGTCCGGAAGCGGCATCGTCAGGACTTCGCCCACTTTCTCGTTGAAGCGCTTATTCATCCCGCTCCTGTCGACGGTACAGGTTTTCTCTGCGTCGCTGTAATGCAGCCGCATGCCGCCGCTCCCGTCTGCGCGTGTAAACAGGTTCAGGTCCGCGTCGCCGGCGCTCACATTTACCTCAACCGCACAGGCTGCGGGAAGCGTACCGTCTGCGGGAAGCTCTTCGCCGATGATGGAGCTGATGCTCTCCACCGGTGTCTGCAGGAGGCGTCCGTCCTTTATCCGAAGCTCACGGGCCAGCGTCATGCTGCCTTCCCAGTCCTCTTCTTCTGTCGGATAATGGTTGTCCGGAAGGCCGATCCAGGAGATCAGGATCGCTTTGTCGGGATCACCGACATTGGATGCACCCTGAGCGGCATAGAAATCAAAGCCGTAATCCAGATAATGATATTCACCGTCCGGGGTGAATGTCAGCGTGTCATAATCCATGGTGCCGATCATGTAGACATTGTGATTGGTGCTTTCCGCGCGTCCCGGGAGTTTTGTGTACTGCGGGGAGAAGATCAGCAGGTCCCTGCCGCTGATATTCACGATGTACGGGCATTCCCACATGCCGCCGAAGCTCTCATAGCCGGGCACATGAAGCTGGCCCGCAAAGGACCATCCGGAAAGGAGTTCTTTCGAGCTGTATATCAGGACGGTTCCTTTTTTATCAAGCGTCTGCGCGCCGATGAAAATATAATACGTGCTGTTTTTTTCGTTATAGACGACTTTCGGATCGCGCTGGTGCTCGGAATAATCCGGTCTGGGACCGAACAGCGGTTCCGGCAGCTTCTTCGGTTTTCCCTCTGCGTCAAGATATGCCGCGCAGGTATACGGCGTCCTCACCCAGTTTTCATCGCGATGATTGCCCGTGTAGAAGAAGTAAAGCTCTTCGCCGTCGGAAATCGCGGAGCCGGAATGCGTGCCCTTATTATCATAGAAGGTGTCAGGTTTCAGTCCGACGCCTTCATTTGTCCAGTGCACGAGGTCCGTGCTCGTCACATGATACCAGTACTTGAGGCCGTGAACGGCCCCCCACGGACACCACTGATAAAACAGATGCCATTTTCCCTTATGGCAGGTAAATCCGTTCGGGTCGCTCGAAAGGCCGGTGACCGGCTGGACGTGATATGTCTGACGGTAGACTGATTTGCAGATCTTCTCGTGCAGGCCCCTGATCTCCTCCGCATCCTGCAGGACCCTGTAGCGCTCCTCAAGCGTCCACTCTCTCATATGTGATACCTCCCTTTCCGTGGCGTTCCAGAATGTCTGTTTTCTTTTAATTTTCTCATATCGGAAGCGTTTCCTCAACAATTGCTTTACAGTTTCCCTCACAGTATAATAGGGGATGGAACCCGGAAGGAAGAATGTACTTCCGGATAAAAAAGATGTGCTTCTTAAAGAAAGGATGTACTTCTATGGATATTGATAAGAAAGTCCAGAAGAACCCGGCCGGGCCGGCCCTTGTCATAGGAATCATCGCCATGTTTGACGCCTTTATCGGCGGCCTGCTCTTCGGCATCATCGGCGCATTTGTCGCTGTCGTGCTCGGCATATTCGCCATCATAAGGGGCATGCAGGCCCTGAAAGCGACCGAAGGCATGCAGGGAAAAGGCGGTATCATGGCAGGCGCTGCCGCGATCGTCGTCGCCGTCTTTATGACGGGTTTCTGCCTGATCATGTCGGCATCGATAAAAGATCTCGCCGTAAAAAACGACTCCCCGGTGCTTGAAAAATATGCCGATTCCGCCCGCTACGGATTCATGGGGCTCTCCATGAGGGCTAAAAATGACGGAATCTCCCTGGAAGAAATCCAGGCAGAGATCGACAGAATCAACGCTGGCACAGCCGCCCCCGCCCCGGCAGACAGCGGCGCAGAATCCTCAAATTAAGCCCTGCTCCCGTACATTTCCTTCACAAACCGGATCAGGTTCCCGGTACTTTCATTCTGCGGGTAGAGCCCGTTTATGACCATGCTGAGGGGCCGGTAGGCCCCTTCTTCATGAAACGGGAAACAGAGAACCTCTCCTCTTTCCACCGGAACCGCCGCCGCGAGCCGCGAAACTGCTGCGATGCCGATCCCTTCTTTTACGGCCATGAGGATCGTCCCGGTATTGCTGAACCGCGCGACCGTTTTCAGTTCCTCAGGCGCAATGCCCATATCCTCCAGCAGCCTGAAGGTTTCTTTCAGCGTGCCGGACCCGCCTTCTCTCATTATCCACGGTTCCCCGGTGATCCATCCGAGTCCCTTCTTCGATTCCACTATCTCCCTGTACCTGCCTGTATTCGGCGTCACAACGACGAGCTCATCTTCATAGAACGGGATGAACGTGATGTTTTTTCCGCCCGTTATCGTCCCGGCGAAACCGAGGTCGGCCTTGTGTTCCGCGATATCCTGCACGACGCCGCTGCTGTCCGTCTCATTGATCCGGAATTCGGTCTTCGGATATTTCCTGTTGAAATTCGCCAGGATGCCCGGCAGGAGGTAGGTCCCCGGTATCGTCGATGCGGAGATCACGATCTGCTGCATTTCCTCATCTTCATCCTTTGAAAACATATGCTCGATCTTATAAGTAAGCTCCAGGATTTTCCGGGCATCCAGATAGATCTGCCTGCCTTCGTCCGTGAGTTCTACCTCTTTCGTCGTCCGCGCAAAGAGCCTGACGCCCAGGTCCCGTTCCAGTTTATTGATATAGGCGCTGACCGTCGGCTGCGTCAGATAGAGCTCTTTCGCAGTCTGGGAAAAACTGTTGTTATTTGCGATTTTGACAAATGCTTCCAGCTGTTTCAGGTTCACCTGTATGCTTCCCTTTCTGTCTCCGCACCGGTTTTAACGGTAATCTTCCTCATGTCCGTGTAACTGATAATGGCCCTCGCCGATTTTCTGTTTGTCCCGAACAGCTCCTTTACCTGTATGAGCGTCAGGACCTTCTCTTTCCGGAAATGATCCCGGATCACGGTTTCCGCGCGGTCCATGTATGCCTTCATCGTGTATATCTCCGGATCGTCCGAAACCCGCACGGCCTGCCCCTCCGCCTCCATGACGCGGAGAATATCCCGCATGGTGTCTTCCGGATATCCTTTCCTGTCCACTTCCGTGAGGCGCAGCAGCCTGTAGCCGGCCTGTTCAAAGGCATCCTTAAGAAGCGCCTCAACTTTCCGGTATGTCCCGTCCTTCAGGATTCCCGTTTCCGGCAGGCAGATATAATCGCCTTCCTGCGCCAGAAGCCCTTTTTCAGCCATATGCCGGACGCAGGCGTCGAATACATTTACCTTCACCCGGCTCATGCAGGTACTCCTGATCTCCGCTTTCGGCACGCCGGCGCGGTAAGGATATTTCTCACGGTATCTTTTCAGGACCCCGCAGATTTTCTGAGCGCACAGCCAGGCTTCTTCTTCATGCCAGTACCGCGTTTCCTTTTTGAGAGACAGACCGGCGACCGATCCACGCCCGGTCAGCTCCTCAAGGAGGCTCTTCAGTTCCTCCTCCGAAGCGCCGGTCTTCTTTGCCAGTTCCGGAACCGACACAGGGTTTTCCTTCTCCTCCCGGATCCTCATTTCGAGAATGTCTGCCGGCGACCCGGTCTGCTTTTTACGCATTTCCGCAAGGATATCCGCCCGGAAGCGCTTCTTTTTCACCGCGTTCGCCTCGAGAATGATTCCCCCGCCGATCGTCTCCGGGGGACTGTAGAAGCGCACGACAAAGCGGTCCCCGCGTTTCACGGTCAGGGGTTCTTCGCAAAGGAGCTGCGCGGGGCAGCTTTCTCCCTGCACAAGCTCATCCCGGTCGAGGAGCGATGCCCGGCACAGGATCTCGCTGGTCCCCGTATAGAAATGCAGCCGGCTGCGGTTCCGGATCGTTTTTCCCGCATGCGCGAGGAGCCTCAGCTGCACGTCCATGAGCGTCGTCGGTTCCATGCTGTCCGCCGGTGCC
>CACZTA010000181.1 GCA_902783935.1 uncultured Lachnospiraceae bacterium
ATCGTCACATCCTTGAGGTCAAGGCCGATCTCGTCGGAGACGACCGTGCCGCCTGTCAGGATCGCGATATCCTTGAGCATGTCTTTTCTTCTGTCGCCGTAGCCCGGAGACTTGACTGCCACAACATTAAATGTGCCGCGCAGCTTGTTGACGATCAGGGTCGTGAGCGCTTCGCCCTCGACATCCTCAGCAATGATGAGCAGCTGGGCGCCGGTCTTTACGATCTGCTCAAGAAGCGGGAGAAGATCCTGGATGGTGCTGATCTTCTTATCAACGATCAGGATGTACGGCTCGTCAAGGCGGGCTTCCATCTTCTCCATATCCGTGCACATATAAGCGGAAATATAGCCGCGGTCGAACTGCATGCCTTCGACGAGTTCGAGTTCCGTCTGCATGGTCTTGGACTCTTCAATGGTGATGACACCGTCCTTGGAGACCTTTTCCATGGCATCTGCCACCATCTCGCCGACTTCCTCATCTCCGGAGGATACAGCCGCAACACGGGCGATCTGCTCTTTGCCGTTGACCGGCTTGCTCATCTCAACCAGCGCCCGGACGGCTTCGTCAGTTGCTTTCTGCATTCCCTTCTTCAGGATAATCGGATTGGCTCCCGCCGCCAGGTTGCGCATGCCTTCGTGAACCATCGCCTGCGCCAGGACAGTCGCTGTCGTGGTGCCGTCGCCGGCCACATCATTTGTCTTGGAAGCGACTTCCTTGATGAGCTGCGCGCCCATGTTTTCAAAGCCGTCTGCCAGTTCGATTTCCTTTGCAATGGTAACACCGTCGTTTGTAATTGTCGGAGAACCGTAGGACTTCTCAAGGACTACGTTTCTGCCCTTCGGTCCGAGGGTTACGCGGACAACATCCGCCAGTTTATCAACACCGGTCAGAAGCGCTTCTCTCGCTTCAACACCATACTTAATCTCTTTTGCCATAATGATCTGTTCCTCCTGTTATTCCTCTACAACTGCAAGAATATCATTCTGTCTGACGACGATATATTCATCTGTCCCGAGTTTTACTTCTGTGCCGGCATATTTTGAATAAATAACCTTCTGGCCGACTTTTACATTCATGACGACTTCCTTGCCGTCCACAACACCGCCCGGTCCTACCGCGACAACTTCCGCCTGCTGCGGTTTTTCTTTCGCCTGACCCGGAAGAACGATTCCGGATGCGGTTGTCTCTTCTGCTTCGAGCTCTTTCAGAACCACTCTGTCACTCAGCGGTACTAACTTCATATGGCAATGCCTCCTTACGATATACTCTGTCTTGTGTTGGTAGCACTCATTTGTACGGAGTGCTAACACCTATACGATAATATACGACGCACTTTCTGTATTGTCAAGTGCAGATTACTATGATTCTTCCATTAAACATAAGAAAAGAACAGTGCAGGACTCTCTGCCGCACTGTTCCTCATATTGTCCGGTAAAAGGTTTCTGACCGGAAGGTCCCCTTCACTTATCTGGAGCGGTGAAGCTTAATCTCATCCAGTTCCTCAAAGATATAATCATTCAGCACCTTTATATAAGTGCCTTTCATGCCGGAAGATCTTGATTCAATGACTCCGGCACTCTCGAATTTGCGCAGCGCATTGACAATAACCGAACGGGTAATCCCGACCCTGTCGGCAATCTTGCTTGCGACCAGGATTCCTTCATTTCCGTCCAGTTCATCAAAGATATGGATGATTGCCTCCAGTTCGGAAAACGAGAGTGTTGAAAATGCAGATTTGACCACCTGGTGCTTTCTCGTCTCCGCCTGGTTTTCTTCATCAACCGAACGCATCATCTCAAGACCGACAACCGTCGTCCCGTATTCACTGACAATAATATCCTCAATGTCATACGGGGCGGATGAGCGGTAGCAGAACACGGTGCCGAGGCGTTCCCCCGCGATATCAATCGGGTTGATAATCGCCGTATACCGTCCGATATCCGGCTCCACAAATCCCAGCGTCATCAGATTGACGTTCTCTTTCGTCGAAAGGACTCCGAGGAATCTCTCGTTCAGGAGCTTGTCGACGAAGCTGCCGACTTCTCCTGCAATCATCTCCTGCAGCTCATCGACGCCTTCACTCTTTCCGACACCGAGCACCTTTCCTTTTCTGCTGATGACCAGTATATTGGACGAAAGCGTTTCTACAAGTACATTGCATATATCATTAAAGACGACTTTGGAAGTGCTTGTGTTATGAAGCAGTTTATTGATTTTTCTGGTCTTGTCAAGCAGCTGTACGCTCATTCTGATCTCCTTTCTGAGCACTCTCTTCTGGCTGTCCGAATTATCTGCTGTTATTACGCAAAAAAGCACAGCTATTATTACCGTTGTACGATACCTATACATTAACACATATAGTCCGCCAATACAAGAAATGAAGCTTCACTTTTCCAATAATTCAGACATTTTTATCAGACAGAACGCAGCTGCATTACCCTTCCTTACAAAAACCGCACTTCGGATCAGAACAGACTGTCTTCTGGCCCTTCTTTATCATAAAACTCCCGCATTTCGGGCAAGTATCGCCGCTCGGAAGCGACCAGGACATAAACCCGCATTCCGGAGCATGGTCGCAGCCGTAGTATTTCCGTCCCTTTCTGGTGCGCCTGATCACGACATCACCGCCGCAGAGAGGACAGCTCACGCCCGCTTTTTCATAGAACGGCTTCGTGTTCCTGCATTCCGGAAATCCGGGACATGCAAGGAATTTCCCGTGCGGTCCGTATTTAATGACCATATTTCTGCCGCAGTTTTCGCACAGAATATCAGTCTGCTCGTCTTCTACCCGGATTTCTTCCAGTTCTTCTTTTGCGAGCCTGACTTCTTCTTCAAGGTCCGGATAGAAATTGCGGATAATGGTTTTCCACTCGACTTTCCCGTCCGCCACGCCGTCCAGCAGCGTCTCCATATTCGCCGTAAAGTCAACATCCACGATCTGCGGGAAAGCCTGGACCATAATGCTGTCAACTACTTCCCCGAGCTCCGTTATATAGAGATTCTTCTGTTCCTTCGTAATATAATGCCTTGCGAGAATTGTGGAAATCGTGGGAGCATAAGTGCTCGGACGCCCGATTCCCTTCTCTTCAAGCGTTCTTACGAGAGAAGCCTCCGTATAATGTGAAGGCGGCTGTGTGAAATGCTGCTCCGGACGCAGCTCCTGCACCTCCAGAATATTTCCTTTCTCAAGGCGGCTCAGGGAAGACATCCCTGAAGTCTTGTCAGCATTTTCATCCTCGTAGACATCCATAAAGCCCGGAAACCGGACAGCGGATCCCGCAGCCGAAAAAGCTCTCTCGCCCGCACTGATCCGGACAGAAACCGTATCAAAGACCGCAGCAGCCATCCGGCTCGCCGCAAACCGCCTCCAGATCAGCTGGTACAGACGGAACTGGTCCCTTGAAAGAGATTCTTTCACAAGCACCGGTGTTCTCCTGATATCCGTCGGCCTGATTGCTTCATGTGCGTCCTGTGCATTTCTGGAACGGGCTTCAGACGGGCTGCTGCCGACATACTCCTCACCGAATTCTTTCCGGATATAATCCCTGCAGGCCGTGTCTGCCTCTGCGGCAATACGCGTCGAATCCGTCCTGAGATAAGTGATCAGGCCAAGCGTTCCCTCTTTTTCAATGTCAACGCCTTCATAAAGCTGCTGGGCAATCCGCATCGTCTTTGACGTCGAAAAGCCGAGGCGGTTCGACGCATCCTGCTGGAGCGTACTTGTCGTGAACGGAAGAGGGGCCTTCCGCACCCGCTCACCGTGCTTCACTTCCGCGACCTCATAAACGGCTCCTTTCAGTTCATCCAGGATTCCGTCCATCTCACTCCTGCCGGAGATCGGCTTCTTATCTGTTCCGCTCAGCCTGGCCGTCAGCGGTTTTTTCTGACCGGGGACTGCGAAGTCTGCATCCAGCGTCCAGTATTCTGTCGGAATAAACTCCGAAATTTCCTTCTCTCTTTTCGCGATCAGCCGGAGTGCAACCGACTGAACACGGCCGGCGGACAGGCCCCTTTTCACTTTCTTCCAGAGAACCGGGCTGATCTCATAACCGACCATTCTGTCCAGGGCGCGCCTCGCCTGCTGGGCATTGACAAGATTCATGTCGATGTCTCTCGGCGCCTTCAGAGAAGCTTTCACTGCATTCTTCGTGATTTCATTAAACGTAATCCGCTTAATCTTATCCTGTTTCAGATTCAGGGCGGATATCAGATGCCAGGAAATCGCCTCGCCTTCACGGTCCGGGTCCGTTGCCAGATAGACATGATCCGCATTTTTTGCTGCTTTGCGCAGCCTGGCCAGCAAATCGCCCTTCCCTCTGATTGTGATATAGTTCGGTTCAAAATCGTTCTCGACATCGATTCCGAGTTTGCTCTTCGGAAGATCGCGCACATGTCCCATCGACGCCTCTACATCATAGCGGGATCCGAGAAACTTTTTAATTGTTTTGACCTTCGCCGGAGATTCTACAATAACCAGATTCTTTACCACAACATCCCTCCGAAGTATATGTTCGTTCATTCTGAAGCACCGCAGCCGCCGGATCCCGTTTCCGGATCCGCGATTTGGTACCACAGCATTTCAAACTATACCTCAAACCTCAACCCGTTGCAAGGTAAATTATTCCGAAAGCCGGGAGATCCTTCTATTTATATAGAAACCTTCACCTCATTTACGGAAAATGTATCGACAGATCCGTCTCCTTCTTCTATACTCGACCTGAACACGTCTTATATCCATTCTCTTTATCCTTCTCTGATTCATTATCCCGCATTTTCACAATGGAGATTCTCATGTACAGCCAGATCAGCTCTGCCGTCGTCAGCGGACTTGACATTATTCCCGTGACAGTTGAAACAGATATGTCGGACGGTCTCCCCCAGTTTACCATGGTCGGATATGTATCCGCACAGGTCCGCGAAGCAGAAGACCGCATCAGGACCGCATTCAGGAACAGCAATATCGAATTGCCGGTAAAACGGGTCACAATCAATATTTCCCCGGCTGATATAAGGAAAAACGGTTCTTTTTACGATCTTCCCATCGCCCTGTCCCTCCTCGCTTCCGCCGGGCTGATCCCGCCGCATTCCCTTGACGGTGTCATGGCGGTCGGCGAGCTCAGCCTCAGCGGAAATATCAACAGTGTCAGAGGAGCTCTTCCGGTTGCGTCAGCAGCTCTGTCTTCAGGGATCCGCACACTGATCCTCCCGGCTGCAAATCTGGCGGAAGCCAGGGCGATCCGGCGGCTCTCTTCTGTCGGAATCCGCACCCTGAATGAAGCAGTTGGCTTTCTCCGCCACGGAAAAACCGCGGAAGACGCTGACTGCTTCACGGCAGCTGGCCCGGCCGCTGCAGATACCGGCGATGAAGATTTTTCCGAAGTGAGAGGCCAGCAAACTGCCAGAAGGGCTGCGGAAATAGCCGTATCCGGTTTTCACAACCTGATTCTCGCCGGTGTGCCGGGTGCCGGAAAAACCATGCTGGCAAAGCGCGTCCCTTCGATCCTCCCGTCTCTCACAGAAAAAGAATGCCTCGAGATCTCCACGATCTACAGCATCGCCGGTCTGCTTGATCCGGCACACCCCATGATCCGCAGAAGGCCTTTCCGCAGCCCCCATCACACCGCCTCTCCCCAGGCACTTGCAGGCGGCGGACAGGTTCCCCGGCCGGGGGAAATCACCCTGGCGCACAGAGGAGTCCTCTTTCTGGATGAGCTTCCGGAGTTCAGCAGGAAGTCTCTCGAGATCCTGCGGCAGCCGCTTGAAGAGCGGGAAATCGTCATCTCGAGAGCATCCGGATGTTTCAGGTTTCCCGCAAATTTCCTGCTGCTTGCCGCCATGAACCACTGCCCCTGCGGACAGTTTCCGGACCGCAACCGGTGTACATGCTCCCCGTGGGATATCCGCGCTTATACGGCGCGCATTTCCAAAGCGCTGATGGACCGAATCGATCTCTGGGTCGAATGTCCTGCCGTTTCCTATGCGGACCTCCTGACAGATAATAAGCCTGCCGAGAGTTCGGCGGACATCCGCCTCAGGGTAGAAGCGGTCAGGCTGAGAGAGGCAGAACGTTTCCGCGGCACGCCGTTTCATTTTAATTCCGAAATCCCTCCCGGCAGCATCCGGCAGTTCTGCGAGATGGATTCCGAAGCTGAAATCAGGCTGTCCCGCATGTATGACAGCTGCCACCTGAGTGCGCGCAGCTGCCACAGGGTCCTGAAGGTCGCCCGGACAATTGCGGACATGGACGGATCCGACGTCATCCATGGGATACACATAGATGAAGCCCTCACGTTCCGGACACCCGAGAAGTCTCCCAATGAGGACGACACGGGCTTCCGTTACCAACATATTACAGCCTGGACAGATACCTGATCAGAATGGAGGTACTTATGCACGTCAGTCAGTTCTCTGAAGAATGGAACAGCATTCCGGACATCCGTCTCATCACACCGGATGATCCCTCCTGGCCGGGCCGCATGCGGCCTTTAAGCGGCATGCCGAAGAGACTATATTATATCGGGTCCCTTCCCCGCGATGACCTCCCTTCGGTCGGTATCATCGGGTCGCGTCTCTGCAGCCCCTACGGGCACAAAACAGCTGCTGAATTCGGGAGGATACTCGCACAGGCCGGCATACAGATCATAAGCGGCATGGCAGTCGGAGTCGACGGATACGCCCAGGAAGGTGCCCTCGAGGCCCGCGGCCTTTCATTTGCCGTACTCGGGTCCGGTGCAGATGTCTGCTACCCTCATAAAAACGGGCATCTGTACCGCCGTCTCTGCCGGCAGGGGGGTGTCCTGTCCGAACTCAAGCCGGGAACGAAGCCCTATGGTCCTTATTTCGCGGCGCGAAACAGGATCATCAGCGCTCTGTCCGACATTCTCCTCGTCGTAGAGGCAAAAATGAAATCCGGCACCAATATCACCGTTGATTTTGCACTTGCACAGGGCAAAACCGTCTTTGCCGTTCCCGGGCGGGTCGGCGACCATCTCTCAGACGGCTGCAACTATCTGATTTCGCAGGGAGCCGGAATCGCCTATTCTCCGAAAGCCATTCTCGACGAACTGAAGCTCCCCTCCTTCTGCAGTTTTGAAGCTGCCTGCAGGATGAAAGAAGAAGCGGAAAAACGCCTGGAAAAATCCGTTCTGGAAGACCCCTCTCTGGATCCGTCGTGCAAAGCCGTATTTCGTGAACTGTCGGAGCAGGATCCCCTGACAGCAGATGCCCTTTCACAGAAACTGAACCTCCCTGCCCGCGTCGTCCTGTCCTCCCTGACATCGCTCATTTTGAGCGGGTATGCAGAAGAACCCGTGAGAGGAAAATATACAAAAGCTTCTTCCCCACTGTATCAGTGAAGGGAAGAAGCTTTCATTCTCAGGATATCATACGGTTCAGCAGCTTCACTGAGCTCAAGATGCAGCTCCTGGCCCGGATGCGGAGCCGACGGCTGTTCAGCGCCGTCCTTTCCGGTTATCCGGATTACGGAAGCCGTCAGGTCACGCCCGTCCGGTTTCATGATTTCGATCGTATCCCCTGTGCTGAATTTATTCTTCTGCATGACAACCGGTCTGCCCAGGCCATCCGTCTCTGCCACCGTTCCGAGATAGGTATATTTTTTTACATAGGTGTTGCTGTCATAGATCTGGTCGTTCTGATCCGGTTTTCCGTAGAAAAATCCGGTTGTGAAGCGCCTGTATGTACAGTCCGATATCTGCTCCCGGTAAACATCCAGCCGGGAAGCGTAGAGCGCCGGGTCATTTTCATAATCATCCATCGCCTGCCGGTATGTGCGCGCGCAGACCGCCACGTAGAGAGCCGTCTTCATGCGCCCCTCTACCTTGAAGCTGTCGATTCCCGCAGCATAGAGATCCGGGAGATGGTCGATCATGCACAGATCTCTGGAATTAAAAATATAGGTTCCCCGCTCATTCTCTTCAACCGGCATATATTCGCCGGGCCGGGTCTCCTCCATAACTGCATATTTCCACCTGCAGGGATGTGTACATGCCCCCCGGTTCGCGTCTCTTCCTGCCAGATAATTGCTCAGGAGGCATCTTCCCGAATAAGAAATGCACATGGCGCCGTGAACAAAAACTTCTATTTCCGGATGCTCCGGAAGATGCTCCCGGATTTCGCTGATTTCTCTCAGGGACAGCTCACGTGCTGTCACAATTCTCGCAGCGCCCATGGATTCCCAGAACCGGCAGCTCTCATAATTTGTCGTATTGGCCTGCGTGCTGATATGGATGTCCAGTTCCGGGCAGATCCTTCGCGCAATCGAAAACATCCCCGGGTCTGATATCAGGACCGCGTCCGGCCCGAGCTCCCGAAGTTCGCGGAAATACGCCTCAGCCTGCGGCAGATCACCGTTATGGGCAAAAATATTCGCGGTCACATAAACTTTTTTCCCGTGAGCATGCGCAAATTCGATGCCTTCCTTCATCTCTTCCGAAGTGAAGTTCCTCGCTTTTGCCCGGAGGCTCATCGTCTCTCCGCCGATATAAACGGCGTCTGCACCATAAAGGACAGCCGTCTTCAGCACAGGGAGAGAACCTGCCGGAATCAGCAGCTCCGGTTTTCTTTTTCTGATGCCCATTTTTTCTCCTTTTCAAATCCGGAACTGCCGGAAATAAGGCCTTCTGTCTTCCGGACAGAGACGGAAAGCCCGTCACCCGCCTGCAGAATCGCCGTCTCCAGCTCCGGATGCTTCAGCACCGCTTCCACAAACTCCCGCATTCTCCGGTGAATCGTCCTGTTCCGCCTTTCTCCCGCATAGCGGGAATCAGTCACCTCCCCGTCCAGCAGGATATTATCGGCAATCAGGATGCCTCCGGGTGCCGTCAGACGGATAAGATCCGGAAGAAGCCGGATATACTGTCCCTTCGCGGCGTCCAGGAAGACCAGGTCAAAAGGCTTTTCAAGTGTCGGAAGCACCTCTGCCGCATCTCCCTCGATCAGACGGACCCGTTCCGTGATTCCGGCGCGCTCAAAATTTCTGAGTGCCTCGGGAATTCGCTTTTTATAGTTTTCAACAGTGACAATATGTGCATCCGAATGGAGACACATAAAAACAGAGGAAAAGCCGACGGCTGTTCCCACTTCCAGGATCGCCTCCGGCTTTACGGCAGCAAGCATCACGCGCAGGATATCTTCCGTACTCCTGCGGATCACGGGAACCCGGTCCCTGACCGCCTCCCTCCGGATTTCTTCTGCAATATCTGCGGGACGCGGCCATGCGGCTTCAAGAAAAATACGGAATCTTTCTTCGTCCAGATTCATATCCGGCTGTTTTCCTTTCTGCTCAGGAGAGCATGCCCGGTGTCCTTATATCTACAGAAGTAGCAATGGCGGTATTCACCTCATTCAGGATATAAACCATATCCTCTTCTGCTTCCAGGAATTCACTGATTTCCGGCATCTTCTCGAGTTCGGCGAATTCATTACCGAGTTCCTCAGAGTCCTCCATCAGGTCCCCTGCATTCTCCTCATGATATAATTCAATTGTTTTTGACCGGAGTTCCATGATTCTGTCAGACAGTCCCGGAAACCGGTCGAGCGCCTCAAGCGATTTCCGGTAGCTGCTGTACTCGCTGCTGTTCCGGATCGCTTCAATCAGATGATCCATACATTCCCGTATCTGTCTGTCCATGTTTTTCTTCCTCTCTCCCGTTTCCCCTGACCTTTATCCGGCACGGATTCCTCCGAAACCATCAGTTACAGTTCTGTTTCCATGATAACGGGCAGAATCATCGGCCTCCTCTGTGTGCGTTTCCATACAAAGTCGCTCAGCTGGTCCTTTATTTCCGTTTTAATAACTGTCCAGTCCCGCACACGCTTTTCCAGGCAGCCTTCCACCGCCTCGATGGCCGTCCTGTTTATTTCCTCCATCAGGTCCTCAGATTCCCGGACATAGACAAATCCGCGCGATACAATATCCGGACCAGCGAGAAGCTGCCCGGTACCGCCTTCAAGCGTCATGACGACGATGATAATACCGTCCTCCGCGAGACGCTGGCGGTCCCTGATCACGATGTTTCCGACATCACCGACACCCAGGCCGTCCACCAGGATGCCGCCGGTCTGGACCTTGCCGATGATCCGCGCGCTTCCGCTGCCGATCTCAAGCACATCACCTGTATGCAGCACCAGGATTTTATCTTTGGGAATGCCGAGTGATTCCGCCAGCTGGGCATGCGCCAGAAGATGTCTGCGCTCACCGTGTACCGGGATAGCAAATTCCGGCCTGACCAGCGAATAAATCAGCTTGATGTCCTCCTGGCAGGCGTGTCCTGAAACATGCGTATCCTCAAAAATGACCTCCGCCCCGATATCTGCAAGCTCATTGATTACATTCGAAACGGCTTTTTCATTTCCGGGAATCGGATGAGATGAGAAAACAATCACATCTCCGGGCATAATCTTGATCTTCTTATGGATATTGGCCGCCATTCTCGACAGCGCCGCCATGGATTCCCCCTGGCTTCCGGTCGTCACAAGGACAGTTTTCTCCGGGGGGTAATTCTGAAGTTCCTCAAGTTCCGCAAGTGTATGGGCGGAATCATCTACATATCCCAGTTCTACGGCAGAGCCGATCACATTTACCATCGAGCGGCCTTCCAGGCACACTTTTCTCCCGTATTTAGCTGCCGAGTTAATAATCTGCTGGACTCTGTCCACATTCGAAGCAAATGTGGCAATAATCAGGCGCTGCGAAGGATGCTCGGAAAAAATGCGCTCAAACGCGGCTCCGACCGTCCGCTCCGACATCGTATAGCCCGGCCGGTCTGCATTGGTGCTGTCGCAGAGAAGTGCAAGAACCCCTTTTTTCCCGATTTCAGCGAAACGCTGCAGGTCAATCGCATCCCCGAAAACAGGGGTATAGTCGATCTTGAAATCACCTGTATGGACGACAATCCCCGCGGGCGAATAGAGGGCCAGCGCACATGCATCCTGAATGCTGTGGTTTGTCTTAATAAATTCGATCCTGAACTCTCCCAGATTTACGGACTGGCCAAACTGTACGATCTTCCGTCTCGTTGTCTGCAGAAGGTCATGCTCCTCCAGTTTTTTCTCAATCAGGGTCATGGTCAGCTTTGTCGTATAAATCGGTACATTTACTTTTTTGAGGACATAAGGCATCGCACCGATATGATCCTCATGTCCGTGTGTTATGACGAAGCCTCTGACCTTCGAATAGTTTTCTTCCAGATATGTCACATCGGGAATCACAAAGTCAATTCCCAGCATGTCGTCTTCCGGAAACGCAAGACCGCAGTCTACGACGACAATGCTGTCGCCATATTCAAACGCAGTCATATTCATCCCGATCTGCTCCAGTCCGCCGAGCGGGATGATCTTCAGCCTCTCTGTATGTAATTGGTTACTCAAAAAAATCCTCCTGTATCTCTTAATGCTGCCCCGCCGGTGCTTCCGTCACATCGTGAGGTCAGTGTCCTCCAGTATCTCTCCGAAAACCTTCATCAGCGCTCCGATTTCCGCTTCATCTTCGACGAACACGTATTCGGCTTCAGCTGACGTATCCTCGGAAATATCTTTTAAAATGAATGCATTCGCGTCTCCCTCCGGCATATCTGATACCAGAAGGTAATCTGTTCCTCCGATCCGCGTCTGCTCTTCAACATAAAATTCCGTCTGATTGCCGTCATCATCGGTAAAGCTTACTGTTCTCATCATTGTTCAGCCAGTCCTCCAGAATCACTGCCGCAGCAATACGGTCGACATGCTCATGAAAATCCTCTCTGCGGATTCCTCTTTCCAGCATGATATCTTCCGCTTCCAGTGTGGTCAGCCTCTCATCGCACAAATAAACGGGCAAGCCGGTCCTTCTCTCCAGAGTCTCCTTAAATGCCTCTGTCAGATGCGCGCGCTCCCCCGCTGTGCCATCCATATTCAGCGGATACCCGAGTACAATCGCTTCCGCCCCGTATTCACAAATCAGCTCTTCGATTCTGCGCAGCGTGCCGCGAAGATGCCCCTCCTCTTTTCGTCTGATTATTTCAAGCCCGTGTGCGCACAAACCCAGCGGATCCGTGACAGCCGCACCGACTGTCCTGGACCCGTAGTCCAGACCAAGTATCCGCATCCGCTTAAGATTCCTCCCAGGACTTGTTCTTTACATACTCCCTGAGCAGTTCTTCCACGAGTTCGTCCCGCTCGACTTTCATGATCATGCTGCGGGCTCCCTTATAATTCGTGATGTAAGTGGGGTCTCCGGACATGATGTAGCCGACGATCTGGTTGACGGGATTATATCCTTTCTCTTCCATCGCCGTATAAACAACACCGAGTACGTCTTTCACACGAATTTCCGGTTCTGTCTTCACGCTGAAATATTGTGTATTTCCCAAATTCGCAGCCATATCGTTCACCCCCTGCCGTTCATTTTCCCGTTCAATACAGGGACTGCCGTTCACGGCATCATCCGGCTGTCCCTGACGGCACTACGCTATATTTTACTCCGTCACGGCTTTTAATTCAATGTTTTTCGTTTTCCACGGTCTTTACGCTGAGGGACCCGTCCGGGCAGACAGCTTCCGCCATACATTTTACGATGGCACCTGACGGTATCTCATCAGCTGCATGCGCTTCAAGAAAAACTTCCGTGTGGCCGCTCATGCAGCGGGTTCCCCGGATCTGTTTTGCTTCTTCAAAAAGTACCTCTACCGGTTTTCCGACATAGAAAGAGGCATAGGCCTTATGCGCATCCCTGTCGATTTCCATCAGCAGGCGGCTCCGTTCCTTTTTTATCTCCTCAGGAACCTGACCGGGCATTACAGCCGCTTTCGTACCGTCCCGCTTTGAATACTTGAATACATGCATCTTCGCAAACTGCATTTCACGGACAAAATCTGCCGATTTCCGGAATTCCCCGTCTGTCTCCCCGGGAAAACCGGCAATCACATCCGTCGTTATGGCCGGATGATCATAGCAGCGGCGGATCCGCTCACAGATTCTTCTGTAATCAGCCGTTCTGTATTTCCTCTTCATTCTTTCAAGCGTCTCATCACAGCCGCTCTGCAGTGAAAGATGGAACTGCGGGCAGATCTTCGAAACCGATGCCATCCCCCTGACAAATTCCTCAGTCATGATCCCGGGCTCCAGCGACCCCATCCGGATCCGCCTGACCGCCGGTAATTCCGCAATCCGCCTGAGCAGGTCCAGCAGTATCACATTTGTTTCTTCTTCTGACGCATCAGGCGTCTGGCGGTTCTCTCCCGGAAATGTAAAATCAAGTCCGTAGGAGCTTATATGGATACCGGTCAGTACGATTTCCCGGAAACCGGCTGCTGCAAGTCTCTCCGCTTCCGCAATGACTGCATCTGCCTTCCGGCTCCTGACACGCCCCCTCACATAAGGGATCATGCAGTAAGAACAGAACTGGTTGCATCCGTCCTGTATCTTAATAAACGCACGGGTGCGTTCCTCCGCACCGGAAACAGTGAGCTCCTCATACGCTTTTGCAGTGCGGACGGATTCACGGCAGGACACGGCGGTCCGGTTTTCGAAATAATCCTCAAGCAGCTGCAGGAGTTTTGATTTCTCCCGGTTTCCCACAACAAGGTCAATAACCGGGTCCTTTTTCCGGCTCCCGGTTTCTTTTTCCGCATAACAGCCCGCTGCGACAACGACAGCTTCCGGGTTCATCTCCCTGGCCCGGTGCAGCATCTGTCTGGATTTCCGGTCGGCGATATTGGTCACCGTACATGTATTAATGACATAGACATCGGCTCCCGGTTCAAACGGAACGATCTCATATCCTCCGGTTTTCAGCTGCTCCTTCATGGCCTCCGTTTCATACGAATTTACCCGGCAGCCCAGATTGTGAAATGCCGCTCTCCGTCCCAATTTTTCCCCCTTGACTTACAAAATGAATAAGGCTAATATGTAGGCTGAAATAAGAAAAATGAAAAAAGGCCACAACAGTGCATAAAGGAGGCACTTATCTATGAAGACAGTAAAAGTTACCCTTAACTCCATCGACAAAGTGAAGTCATTTGTCAATGAGATCAGCCATTTTGAGTTTGATTTTGATCTGGTATCAGGCAGATATGTTATTGACGCAAAGTCCATCATGGGCATCTTCAGCCTTGACCTCTCGAAGCCCATCGACCTGAATATTCACGCTGACGGCGAAAACCTCGATATAGCGATGAAGGTACTGGCCGATTATATCGCAGAATAAACAGAATTCCTGTTTTCTGGAAGCTCTCCCGGTTCCGGGAGAGCTTTTTTTAATCTCATATCCTGACGATCTCTGTCGTCCGGACCGCCTCATCCACCAGCTCTTCGATCTTTCCCTTCAGTTTTGCTTCAGAGCGCTCAATAATACTCAGGATCGGTTTTGTCACCGGATGCTTCGCAACAAAAATCGTGCAGCAGTCCTCATACGGCAGGATCGACGTCTCATAGGTCCCGATTTTTTCGGCGATCTCCACGATCTCGTTTTTATCAAACCCGATCAGCGGCCGGTAAACGGGCATACTGACTGCCGCATTCGTCGTGAGCAGGGACTGCATGGTCTGGCTTGCCACCTGTCCGATACTTTCCCCGGTTACAATTCCGAGATTTCCCCTCTTTTCAGCAAAATGCTCCGCGATCCTCATCATATAGCGCCGCATGATGATTGTCAGTTCTTCGTGCGGACAGGTATCATAGATCGCCAGCTGGATATCCGTAAAATTAACAATATGCAGACGGATCGGTCCCGCATATTTTGAGACGGCACGGGCAAGGTCCACCACCTTCTCTTTTGCCCGCTCGGATGTATACGGCGGTGCATGGAAATAAACCGCATCAAGAGAAACGCCCCTCTTCGCGATCATCCAGCCTGCCACGGGACTGTCGATACCGCCGGACAGGCACAGCATTGCGCTGCCGTTTGTCCCGACAGGCATTCCGCCCAGTCCCGGAATAATCTTTGAATAGATGTAAACCGTATCCCTGATCTCAACATCAAAAAGAATATCCGGATTATGTACATCCACAGTGAGGTCCGGAAACCGGTTCAGCACCGCTTCTCCCAGATCCGCCGCAATTTCCATGGATGTCCCCGGAAATTCTTTGTCGACTCTCCGGACTTTTACTTTATAGGTCGCCTTCGTGCCGGCATATTCCTGTTCCACATAATCCAGCATGTCCCGCTTCAGCGCATCCATATCAGCTGTTTCATAGGTATGGACCGGACAGATCCCCACGATTCCGAACACGTGCTGAAGCGCCGTCACGGTCTCGGACTCATCCCAGCTGCCCGCGCAGTGCACATAGACGCGGCCCCGCTCGTGCCTCACGGTAAACTCCCCTGAAATCTTCTCCAGCGCCAGACGAATCTGCTTTGCCAGTGCATCTTCGAAGACATGACGGTTCTTTCCCTTAATTCCGATCTCACCGTATTTAATCAGATATGTATCAAACATTTTCCTGTTCCTTTCTTCCTTGCCGGGAATGTCCCGCCGGTCTTTCTCCTGTGCCGCTCAGTGCGCCCTGTAGCGCCGAAGCACAGGGATAACTTCACGAAGGACTTCAAGCGTCCTGTCGATTTCTTCCTCTGTATTCAGCTCGGAAAAACTGAAGCGGACGGAAGAGACCGCCTCTTCTTTCACCGCGGCGATCGCCGTCATCGTCGGACTCGCCAGCCTTTTATGTGTTGAGCAGGCTGAACCGGCAGACACGTAGATTCCCCTGTCTTCCAGCGTATGAAGCAGGACTTCCGATCCGATGCCCGTGAATGCGGCATGGACAATATGCGGTGCCCTTGTTTCCGCATCACCTCCGTGAACAACTACCCCGTCCATTTCTCTCAGGCCTGCTTCCAGACGGTCCCTGAGTTCCATCATATGTCCGGTTTTCTCTTCAAACTGTTCATATGCCTCCCTGCATGCAGCGGCAAGCCCTGCGATGCCGGGAACATTTTCCGTACCTGACCGCATGCCGCCCTGCTGTCCCCCTCCGTACAGGAGCGGGAGGATCCGGACGCCGTTCCGCACATACAAAAAGCCGGTTCCCTTCGGCCCGTGAAATTTGTGCCCGCTTACGGACATAAGATCAATGCCGCTTTTTCTCGGCTGGATGCGGTATTTGCCGTACGCCTGGACCGCGTCGACATGAACCAGCGCGTTCGGGCAGTGCCGGTGCACGGAGGCAGCAATCCTGTCAACAGGAACGACCGCCCCGATCTCATTATTCACATACATGGCTGAAACGAGAATAACATCTTCCGTCAGCATCGCTTCCAGTGCTGCCTCATCGGGATGTCCGACGGAATCAACGGGTATCTTTTTTACGCAGAAGCCGGATTTTTCAAGAAACCGCAGCGGTTCGGAAACAGACGGATGCTCCATCTCCGTCACGAGAATGGTGTTTCCCCGCCTCTTAAGCGCACCGGCAGCGCCGGTAAGCGCCCAGTTATTCGATTCCGTGCCGCCTGACGTAAAAAATATCTCTTTGTCGGTTACCCGCAGGGTCTCTGCGATTGTTCTGCGGGCTTCTTTCAGGTACTTCTCGGCCTCAACGCCTTTCCGGTGCATGGAAGACGGGTTGCCGTAGTCCTCTGTCATGGTGCGGATCACGGCATCAAGTACACGCTGTGACGGTTTTGTCGTTGCGGAATTATCAAAGTATATTTCTTTCATTTTTATGGTAAAATCAATATGAAAAACGTTGTCCGGCACTGTCACGTCCCGGACACTTCGACGGATTCGGTTCTTCCATGGAGGAAAGTATGAAAAACTATCGCATGACCGTCCAGTACGACGGCACACGCTACAACGGGTGGCAGAAGCAGGGAGATACGGATAATACCATCCAGAATAAGCTGGAAACGATCCTGACACGCCTTACCGGGGAAAAAGTCAGTGTGAACGGGGCCGGACGGACAGACGCCGGCGTCCACGCAAAAGGGCAGGTCGCCCAGTTTCGCGCGGAAACGGATCTCACGGAAGCAGAAATCAGGGATTATCTGAACCGTTACCTTCCCGACGATATCGGCGTACTGCTTTTAAAAGAAGCGGCGCCCCGCTTCCACAGCAGATATAATGCATCCACCAAATACTACCTCTACCGGATCGGTAAAAATAAAGCCGCTCATATATTCGAGCGCAAATATATTTACGAATACAGAGGAGAGACCCCTCTGGATACGGCAGCAATGAAGCTCGCAACGCTGCAGCTGATCGGCGAGCACGATTTCCGCAGTTTCTGCGGAAATCCGAAAATGAACAAATCAACCGTCCGGACGATCTATTCGATCCGGATCACCGAAACAGAGGATGAAATTGACATCGGGTTTTTCGGCGACGGTTTTCTTCAGTATATGGTCCGCATCCTCGTCGGCACACTCATCGAAGTCGGGGAACACAGACGTGATCCCCAGTCCATGGACAGCCTGCTTGAATCAAGGAGCCGGCGGATGGCCGGCCCGACCGCGCCGGCCTGCGGGCTCACCCTCATGGAAGTCCGCTACAGCTGAAAACACGCGGATTCAGCAGCTGACTGCGCGCCCGCGGGGCGCGCTCTTTCAGTTTTTCCGAAACACGATTCCCGACCATTCTCCCTGGCGCAGAATTTCCTCCGTGCGGAACCCTGCTTTTGCTGCCGCCTCAAGAACGATATCTTCTTTCTCATTAAGGATACCGGAAGTGATATAATAACCGCCCGGTTTTACATGCAGAGGAACGACCGGCGTGATATCCCGGAGAATCTCCGCGATGATATTTGCACAGACGATATCATAGTTCTGATACCCCGCCTGCTCCCTGAGCTGCCCGTCTTCGGCCAGATTGCCGATCACATACTCAAACCGGCCTTCTTCGATCTCATTCTGAGCGAGATTATCCGCTATCGCGGGGAGCGTATTCTCATCCAGATCCGTTCCGAAGACGTAGGCGGCGCCCCGTTTCAGGGCTGCTATCCCCAGGATTCCGCTCCCTGTGCCGATATCAAGAATGCGGTCCCCTTCTTTCATATACTTCGCGATTGCTCTCAGTGCCAGCTGGGTCGATTCATGGGCGCCTGTTCCGAAAGCCGTTCCCGGATCTATGTGAAGCACCATGGAAATGCCTTCTTCATCCGTGTCCTCTTCTTTCTCCCAGGTGGGACAGATCAGAATATCATCGACGCGAAACTTATGGAACCAGGCTTTCCAGTTATTAATCCAGTCCTCTTCCGCCGTCTCTGACTCCGTGATTTCGACTTCCCCGGGATCTGCATAAGCCCGCATTTCCTCAATACCCCTTCTCACTTTCTCCACAACAGCCCTGCTGTCTGCTTCTTTATCCGTGTAGAAGGAAATAAAGGCAATATGATCATCTTCGGGCGTCTCGGGCACCACGTCCCCGAACAGCCCGCCGCTCTCTTCGGGCGTCACGGGACGGCTGTCTTCAATCTGGACGCCTCCGTACCCGAGACTGTCCAGAAGCCCGCAGACCAGGTCTTCCGCTTCCTCAGTTGTCCTGACAGTAAACTTTTTCCACTCCATCTTAAGCCTCTTCAGAACGACTCGCCGCAGGCTTTTGCATAAGCCTTCAGTGC
>CACZTA010000182.1 GCA_902783935.1 uncultured Lachnospiraceae bacterium
ACGTCAGTCCCCATAAGAATGTCCGTGATATCGGACGACAGTCCCGGATCATCGATTTCGATCCGCCTCAGCAGCCTCGTCTCCGGGTTCAGTGTTGTCTCCCAGAGCTGGTCCGGATCCATCTCACCGAGACCTTTATACCGCTGAAGTGTAAACTTCCCTGACTTATGCCGTTTTCTGTACTGTTCGAGAGCTTTGTCATCATAAAGGTATTCCCCTTCTCCCTTCTGGGGAATCACTTTATAAAGCGGCGGCATGGCAACATACACATGGCCTTCGTTGATCAGCTCCGGCATATAGCGGTAAAACAGTGTCAGAAGCAGCGTCCCGATATGTGCCCCGTCCACATCCGCATCTGCCATAATGATTATTTTGTCATAGCGCAGCTTTGTGATGTCGAAATCATTTCCGTATCCTTCTGAGAATCCGCATCCGAAGGCCGTAATCATTGTCCTTATTTCCGCGTTAGCCAGTACTTTGTCGATACTTGCCTTTTCAACATTCAGGATTTTCCCGCGGATCGGAAGAATCGCCTGAAACTCCCGGTCCCTGGCGGTTTTTGCGGATCCTCCCGCCGAATCTCCCTCAACGATGAATATTTCACACTTTGAGGCATCTCTTGAAATACAGTTTGCCAGCTTCCCGTTTGAATCAAAACTGTACTTCTGTTTTGAGAGCAGGTTTGTTTTGGCTTTTTCCGCCGATTTTCTGATTTTTGCGGATCTTTCGGCGCACTCAAGGATTGCTTTCAATGCGTCCAGGTTCCGGTCAAAATAATGCGGGGCTTCTTCACTGATAACCTTCGCGACTACTCTGGCGGCATCGGGATTATCGAGCTTTGTTTTTGTCTGCCCTTCAAACCTCGGATCCGGATGTTTGACCGAGATGACCGCTGTCATCCCGTTCCGGATATCCGGCCCGGTAAAATTCTGGTCCTTCTCTTTCAGAATGCCTATCTCACGTGCATACCCGTTCATCACCTGGGTGAACGCAGTCTTAAAGCCGGTAAGATGGGTCCCCCCGTCCGCATTATATATATTATTGCAGTACCCCATGACGTTTTCGTGGAACTCATTGCTGTACTGCAGGGCAACCTGGACTCTTATTCCCTCATCGCCGCCTTCAAGAAAAACCGGCTCCGTGACTGTTTCAGACGATTTATTCAGCGCACGGACAAATCCGATAATCCCGTCCGGTTCCGAATAGGTGATATGCTGCTCTTCTTCCTTTCTCAGATCATGGAAGACAATCGTCAGGCTCGGATTCAGATATGCCGTCTCGTGAAGCCGCGATTTGACTTCCGTGGCGGAGAAGCGCACCGTCTCAAATATTTCCGGATCAGGAGTGAAATTTACCGTCGTGCCCGTTTCTTTCGTTCTGCCGAGCACGGGCAGCTTCCCGTCCACCAGTTCCAGATCCGGGATACCCTGTCTGAAATGATCATGGTGAATGGCACCGTCCCGCCTGATCAGTACATCCATCTCAGCCGACAGGGCATTCACGACAGAAGACCCGACACCATGCAGGCCGCCGGCCGTTTTATAGGCATCGTTATCAAACTTGCCGCCCGCGTGCAGCGTCGTATAAACCAGCCGTTCCGCAGGCATTCCCTTTTCGTGAATCCCTACAGGCACGCCGCGCCCGTTGTCACTGACGGTACAGGACCCGTTTTTTTCAAGCGTCACTTCAATATGCGTACAGTAACCCGCAAGATGTTCATCGACCGCATTATCTACAATTTCATAGATCAGGTGGTTCAGGCCTTTCCGGGATGTGCTCCCGATATACATGCCCGGACGCATCCGGACAGCTTCCAGTCCTTCAAGTACCTGAATACTGGCTTCATCATATACTTTCTGTTTTGCCATCTGCACTCACTGTTCCTGTCTTCGAAAAATAAACTCCGGGCAGACTGCCCGGAGCAATATGCATCCGTTTCAAGTCCGGCTCTGCCGGGTCACTCGTCAGAAGATTCCGACATCCCGTCCCCCTCCCGCAGTACGATGACAGGTGTCCAGAGTTCAATCTCATTATACAGTTCCTCGGCGAAATAAGGCGGGAGGTTGACGCAGCCATGTGAACCGTATTCCCGATACCACGAACCGCCAAAATTCTCCCTCCACGGAGCGTCATGCATCCCGTAACTCTCATAGAACGGCATCCAGAAATTCACATGGGATTCATAGCGCTGCGACGGATCCGGTGCGCTGTAAGACCCGAGTGTTTTATCCGTTTCCTTGTCGAATACCGCAAACACTCCGGACGGAGTCCTCCTGTCGTAATCATATTCCAGACCGGTCACGCAGTCCGAATCCATAACCAGTTTTCCGTCTTCGTAATAATAAACATGCTGGGCGGTGACATCCACTTCACAGTAAGTTCCTCCGAAAGTGGCATCAACCGACTCTTTGACGGCGTTGTTAAACTCAAGTACGCCCGATTCATGATTGTTCAGCGCTTCGACGAGTCTGTCGGTTTCGCTCTCCACATCGATTTTATATCCGTAGGGATCGCAGGAAAGCCTCACCACGCCCTCTGCAGTCGAATGAAATTCCAGCTTGTCTTTTGTATCATTGTATTTATTGGCGGCAGCTGTGACAATATTATATGCCTCGATATAAATCTTCTCCTGCCCGATATAATACGCACCGTTCTCATCACGGCTGATCCAGTTGACGAGGTCGTCCCTGTCGAGCACTTTTTCCGTGCCGTCTTTGTAACGGATTGTCAGTTCCGTGGATACAAACTCATTCAGTTCTTCTGCCCGTTCATTCAGGGCTTCGTCATCCTTCCCTGCCGCCGGCCCGGCGTATGCATTTTCGACAAGATCCAGGCTCAGTCTGCTGTCACTGGCATTAATCGCTGCATCGACCGCATCAAAGATGACGTCTTCATCAGGGCGGTTGCCTTCGTATTCGTCAGAAACCCTGTAATTAAGGTCGCCGTCCAGCACCACCCTGGAGCTTCTCGGCAGGCTGATTGAATCTTCCTGGAACTCGGGAAGGCCTTCCAGACAGGCTCTGAGCTTTGCGCTGTCAAATTTAAAGCTTGTACTTACATTAAAATGAGCTTTTCTGCCAAACACGGACATGAGCCATCCGAGCCTTTTCTGTCCGGCAAGGATCGACTCCACTTCATTGCTTGAAACATAGGTGAGGTCGACATCCTTACTCGTGATCATCTCATTCTGTCCGCCGCGGAAACCGACTTCCAGCTGATAATCCTCAACCGATTCCTTCAGGATCTTTTCCGTGTCAGCAGCTGACAGGCCGCTTACATCAAACCCGTTAACAAACGAATTCGGCAGAAATTTACTGCGGTAAGTTGCAGCAATCAGACAGTATACAATAATGACAGCGGCAATGCAGCCGCCCGCGACAGCCGCCCTGATCTTCCAGGCCCGGATCTTTTTCTGCTTCTGGTCCTGTATCACGGCGCGCTTCGCGGCAGCCTGCCTCTCCCGTTTTTTCTTTTCAGGAGAAACAGGCCTTTTGTCAGCCCGTCTGGCATTTGCCTGTTTTTGCGGAGGCCTGCCGGTCATGTTTTTTCTTCTGACCGGTTTTCCCTCGTAAATTTCATAACTCATATTAACTGTTATATCTCCTGCTGAAAGCACAACTTCCGGGGAGTGCCTGTCTTCTCTGTGCGCTCCCCTTTAAAGGACAGTTTACTCCTCTTCCTGCCGAATGGAAAGAGATAATTCTTCCAGCTGTTTCATATCAACCTTTGAAGGCGCCTGCATCATCAGATCCGATGCATCCTTGACTTTCGGGAATGCGATAACATCCCTGATCGAATCAGACCCCGTAAACAGCATGATCATACGGTCAAGACCATACGCGAGTCCCGCATGAGGCGGCACACCGTATTTAAAAGCAGTCAGCAGGAACCCGAACTGCTCATGGGCTTTCTCCCTGGAGAAACCGAGAACCTCAAGCATTTTTTCCTGGATATCATCCATATGGATTCGCACCGAACCGCCGCCGAGCTCCGTCCCGTTCAGCACAATATCGTATGCCAGCGCCCTGACGGAGCCGGGATCCGAGTCAATCCTCTCCCAGTCGTCTTCATTCGGCATGGTAAACGGGTGATGCATGGCCATGAATCTGTTCTCTTCATCAGACCACTCAAGAAGCGGGAAATCCACCACCCAGACAAAACGGAAAGAATTGCGGTCAATGAGGCCCGTCTCCTCACCCACCTTCAGGCGAAGAGCTCCAAGTACCGCGCAGACCGTGCGGAACTTATCTGCCGCAAACAGAAGCAGGTCGCCGGGTTCGCCATCCATGGCAGCAATCAGGTTCTTCATCTCCTCCTCTGACATGAATTTTGAGAAAGAGCTTTTGACCGCGCCGTCACTCTGGACCGAGATCCAGGCAAGGCCCTTTGCGCCGTATGTCTTTGCCGTCTCAGTCAGTTTATCGATTTTCTTTCTCGGCAGGCCGCCAAGGCCTTTTGCGTTTATCCCCCGGACGAAGCCGCCGTTTTCAAGAGCGCCTGTAAAGACGCCGAAGCCGCAGCCCCTGACAATATCGGAAACATCCCTGATCTGCATGCCGAACCTCAGATCCGGTTTGTCAGACCCGTACAGGTCCATTGCATCCTGCCACGTGATCCTTCCGATCCCGTTTTCCGCAAGATCCGCCGCACAGGCTTCTATTCCGGCAATCAGGTCCGGGTCAAAGCCGTATTCTTTCATCACGGAAGGCATTCTCGACATCAGATATGTCAGCAGCCCGGTATTAACGGCAATGACATCATCCTGGTCCACAAAAGAAAGCTCCATATCAACCTGCGTGAATTCAGGCTGGCGGTCAGCCCGCAGATCCTCATCACGGAAGCATCTCGCAATCTGGTAATAGCGGTCAAAGCCCGAGCACATCAGCAGCTGCTTCAGGAGCTGCGGACTCTGCGGAAGCGCGTAAAATGAACCGGGGTGAACACGGCTTGGGACAAGATAGTCCCTGGCTCCCTCCGGCGTACTGCCGATCAGGTTCGGTGTTTCAATATCAAGAAAACCTTCTCCGGCCAGATAATCCCTGATCATCTGGACCACAGCCGACCGCATGATAATCTTGCGCTGAAGCTCCGGCCTCCTGAGATCAAGATACCGGTATTTCAGACGGAGGTCCTCTCTTGTGTCAATACCGTCTTTTACTTCAAACGGCGGCGTCATCGCAACACTCAGGATTCTGAGCTCCTCAGGCACAACTTCTATTTTCCCCGTCTTCATATTCGGATTGACGGCACCGGCGCGTTTCTGGACCGTTCCGGTCACCGCAACAGCTGATTCAGGCTTCAGGCTTCCCCATCTCGGGTCGGCGTCTTCTGTCACGATCTGAATGGTTCCCGTCCTGTCTCTCAACACGACAAACACGATTCCGCCCTTGTTCCGGACCGTGGCAACCCATCCCATCAGGGTTACCTTTTTGCCGATATAATCTTCTGTTATTTCCGCGCAGCGTGCTGTGCGCTTCAGTCCTTTCATTGATTCAGCCATATTGAAACTGCCTTTCGTACTTAATATTATTATGTGCGTCCAAAAAATTCCCGTATATCGGTATACCCGGCTGCAGCCAGCTGATCCTTCTGGAATTTCCTGTTTTTCTTCATAACCGCGATATCAACCGTCTGCCCTTCCCCCCGGAGCGCCATGGCCTGTGACCAGATCTCCGGAAGCTTATCCGCCGGCATTTTCTTCTCTATCAGGAATGCCGTCTTCCCGCCTGCTCCCGGAACCCGGAATCCCCGTTCCATGAGCAGCATGATGATCCGCTCAAATCCGATCGAAAATCCAACGGCCGGCACCTGCTGTCCGATGAACTTGCCGATCATCTCATCATACCGTCCGCCTCCGCCCACGGAGCCGCCGTACTCATCCATGGCGATTTCAAAAATAGGCCCGGTATAGTAACCCATCCCGCGGACAAGCGTCGGATCATAGAGCACCCTGTAATCACCCTGCTTAACACTGTCCACCGTTCTGATGATCTCCGGAAGAGGCGATCCCGTTTCTCTCATCAGTTCCGCAGCCGTTTCTGAAATGATCCCGTCTTCCCCTTCCGCTCCGAACTGGGCAAGATAGCATTCGACTGTATCAGCCGGATACAGCTGCATGAGCTCCTCCCGAACACCATCGCGGCCTATTTTATCCATCTTATCGACGATAATGAATACCTTTTCATAATCCTCCGCCTTAAAGCCTGCATTTGCAGCCATCGCTTTCAGGAGACGGCGGTCGTTAATCCGGATCGTAAAATTGTGGAAATCCAGTTTTGTCAGCACAAGCGACGTGGCAAGGATCAGGTCGATTTCCGCCAGATAACCGGGTTCCCCGAGAATATCGATATCACACTGTGTGAATTGGCGGAAACGCCCTCTCTGCGGCCGGTCCGCCCTGAAAACGCCGCCGATCTGCAGCGCCTTAAACGGAGCAGGGAGCTCGGACGCATGATTCGCATAATACCTGGCAAGAGGAAGCGTCAGGTCATAGCG
>CACZTA010000183.1 GCA_902783935.1 uncultured Lachnospiraceae bacterium
CAGGGTGAAGGCGGAGAGCGGCGGCACGCTTTACGTGTGCGCTCCCGGCGGGGAGCCCGTGGAGACGGAGTACGTGAAGGACGGCAGTTATCTCTCTTTCCCGATGGAAAACGGGGGATCGTTTATCTATTACGGGCGTTCCGAGAGGCATAAGGACATGCGCGTCCGGATCGCTCTCTTCGCCTGCGCGGCTGCGGCCGTCCTGATCCTGATCCGTTTCCGCGTGAAAAGAAAATCTTCATGACGGAGGTTAAGAATGGTAGAATAGGAGATAACAACTTAAGACAGCTTCTGTTCTGAAAAAGGAGGAAGTTTGCCATGACGATTACTTACGCGATGACCGCGTCGCTTTTGATTGCGTGTCTGACACTCATGCTGATCGACGTGAGCCGCAAGCTCAGGAAAAGCGTGCACCTGAAGATCTCCCTGATTCTCATCGGAACCAGCATGTTTTATGTGGCCATGGACTGCCTGTGGATTATCTTCTATACGGCCGGCGAGTTCAACCGCGGTGTATTTGTCCTGCTCAACTGTCTCTTTTATCTGGTTTATATTACGCTGCCCTATATCTGGTTTCTTTTTGCCAGACATTTTTCCGGCAGCCGTCTGGAGGGAAGGGGAACCGATATCGTGTTTGCTCTTCCCTGAATTTTTAATCTGACGCTGGTCATTCTGACCATGCTGGGGACGGGCCTTCTGTGGAAGATCGGTGATGCTTCGAACCGCTATACGAGAGGGCCCCTCTTCGGCGTTTTTTCGAACCTGAATCTGGTCTATTATTTTATTCCCGTTATCGCCATCCTGATTCTGATATTTAACGGCAGGGGAGCCGACAGGCAGACGCTGGCCAAAACCCTGGGGTTTTCCGTCATTCCGGCGCTCGGGGTGCTTATTTACACGTACTGGATCTCTGTGGATGCGATTTATCCCTTCCAGCCCTGCTGCTTTTTTATCGGCGTCATGTTCGCGTATCTTCTTCTGATTTCCGAGGAATATAAAAATGCGGAGGCGGAGAATCTGCGCCTGACCGAGGAGGCAAAAGCCGCGGGCAGGATGGCGGATCTCATGGGGTCCGTGGGTGCATTGCTTACCAATATGCCGGCCATGACATTTTCCAAGGAAGTGGAGAGCGGGCGCTATCTGGCCTGTAATCAGTCCTTTGCCGAATATGCGCATAAGGGGTCTCCCGAGGGTGTGGTCGGGCTGACGGATTATGAGATTTTTGATCCGGTGACGGCGGAACATTTCGTGGAGGATGACCGGAAGGCCGCCGCCATGGATGAGCCCTACGTCTTTTTTGAGGATGTGCCGGACGCGGCGGGCGCCCCGAGAAATCTGCAGACGACCAAGCTGACTTTTAAGGACGGGACGGGCAGACTGTGCCTGCTCGGCATGTGCGTGGACGTTACGGAGATGACAAGAATCAAGCAGGCCGAGGCGGAGGGCCGCATCAGGCAGCAGGAGCTTGAGGAAAAGCTTTTGCTTCAGGAGCAGATTTCCGAGCAGGAGAAGCAGCAGAAGGAACTGAACAGCATGATTACCGCCATGGCCTCCGATTACCGGAGCGTGTATCACGTGGACATCGATGCCGATGATGCCGTGTGCTACCGCGCGGATCCGGATGATCCGGATCATATGGAGGAGGGGGTGCATTTCCCGTATCATGAGACTTTTGCGAATTACGGGAAGCTGCATGTGGCGGAGGAATTCAGGAATGAATTCCTGCGTTTTATCGATCCCGGGGCTGTGAGGGAAGCTCTGGCCGGCGAGAATATTATCGCGTGCAGGTATCTTGCCTGCCGCGGCGGAAAGGAGTATTATGAAATGCTCCGGATGGCGGGCGTGCGGCATCCGGGTGACCGGGAGGACCATATGGTTCACGCGGTCGGAGTCGGTTTCACCGTGATCGATAAGGAAATGCGCGAGACGCTGGCGAGAAACCACGAACTGGCAGAGGCCCTGTCCGCGGCAGAGGATGCCAACCGGGCGAAGACTGCATTTCTCTCAAATATGAGTCATGAGATCCGGACGCCGCTGAATGCGATCATCGGCCTCTACAATATTGCCATGAGCGAGCCTTCCGCGGGCGATAAGGTGAAGGAATACCTGGAAAAGATCGGGAATTCGGCGAATCATCTGCTGGGCATTATCAATGATATCCTGGATATGTCCAGGATCGAGTCCGGCCGCATGGTGATCAGGAGCGAGGAGTTCTGTTTTTCAAAGGCGCTTGAGCAGGTCAACACGATTATCGGCGGGCAGTGCAGGGATAAGGGGCTTGTTTACGAATGCAAGGTTAAAGGCCGCGTCGCCGACTATTATATCGGTGACGATATGAAGCTCCGGCAGGTGATGATCAATATTCTCGGGAACGCCGTCAAGTTTACGCCGGAGGGCGGAAGGGTCTCTTTTACGATCGAAGAGACGGCGCGCTTTAACGGAAAGTCGGTGCTCCGTTTTGTCATCAGCGACACGGGGATCGGCATGAGTCAGGATTATCTGCCGAAGCTGTTTGATCCGTTCTCGCAGGAGGATTCTTCCACCACCAGCAAGTACGGCAGCACGGGGCTCGGCATGCCCATCACGAAGAGTCTCGTGGAGCTCATGAACGGGCATATCGAGGTGGAGAGCGAGAAGGGGAAGGGAACGACCTTCACCGTGATGGTGACGCTCGCGGATTCGGACCGGAAGATGACGGATGAGGAGTTCGGGAAGAAGAACGAGGCTCCGGCGGCGGGGACGGCGGATTTAAAGGGGCGGCGCGTCCTGCTCGCGGAGGATATGCCGGTCAACGCCGAGATTATCCTGATGACTCTGGCCATGCGCGAGATGGAGGTTGAGCACGTCGGGAACGGGCAGCTCGCCGTGGAGGCGTTTGCCGCCCATGAGGCGGGGTATTATGACGCGATTCTGATGGACATGAGGATGCCCGTGATGGACGGCCTCACTGCTGCCCGCGCGATCCGGGCCATGGACAGGGAGGACGCGGGGACGATTCCGATTATCGCGCTGACCGCGAATGCATTCGACGAAGACGTGCAGCGCAGCATGCAGGCCGGGCTCAATGCGCATCTCAGCAAGCCGGTGGAGCCGGAGGCGCTGTTTGACACACTGGAGGGGATGATCAGGTGAGAGGTCAGCATATACTGCAGATAAGTGTTTTCATAACTGTGGAATTCTTGTAACCCCGGGCGGTTTGCGTTATGATTGGACTGTGAAATTTATTGACAGTAGGTAATTGCGAACTCGCGGGGCGAGTTTCGCAATTACCTAGTTTTGGATGATATAGTGATTGCTTTCTAGACAACTCAAAGGGGGAATCCCCCTTTGAGCGTTGGTCACACTTTTTCACAAGATTGGTCACACCGCCACTTTTTCCTTTCATTTTTATTTTGTCATGTCTCGAAAAGGTTGATTTTATGGGATTTTTTCAAGAAACTATTTTGATGAAATAGGGTTTCTTTCGGGTTCGAGTCCCCGGAGGCGCATGCATTTTAGTCATCGGCTCGGCAGAGTTATCTGCTGAGCCGATTTCATTTTTCCTTGAAAAACCTCCATTTTTTGTTAGCGATGTTATAAATTCAGCAGAATCGTTCTGGATTTACTGTGCGAAAA
>CACZTA010000184.1 GCA_902783935.1 uncultured Lachnospiraceae bacterium
CTCCGTCCTGCGCATGTCCGGATACAACGGATTTGTCTCCCTCGAGATGGAAGACCTGACGATGTCCGTCGAAGCCGGCCTCCAGACTTCCATTGATGCACTGAAAGCCTGCATCAGCAAATAAAAAAATCAGTTAGTAACGAGTCTTCGTTTCTGATACCTTTTCAGGGGGGCTGCAGCACGTATGTGCTGCAGCCCCCCTGTATTTGAATTCATGAAAATTTATTCGGACTTATAAAAGACAGCCGGTCAGGGTTCTGACCCGTCGATGTTTTCGCGGATCACAATCAGGCTTTTCGTGTAGTGCTTCCTGCAGTCCGGCTCTTTGTGATAGAGGAGATAATCCATCAGTGAGTGCATGGCCATGCGCCCCTGTTCGATCAGTTCGCTCCCGATGGTGCAGAAAATGGCGTCTCTGCGGATCAGTTCGAGGATCTCCGGATACAGTTCATGTGTGATGACGGTGATCTGTCCTTTTCTTCCGGTCAGCTCAACCGCTTCGCCGACTTTGTATGCGCCGCCGGTTGTGCAGTAGATCCCTTTCAGATCCGGGTGCTCTTCGATCAGGCGGATCACCAGTCGCTCCGTGAGTTCGTAGTTTTCATGGTTCTCAAGGACCGGAATCAGGGTGATTTCCGGGCAGTTATTATTGATATATTCCTGAAAGGCTTTCTGACGGATCTCTGTGGAAGAATTGATGCTGGCTGCCTGTGTGGAACCGGTAATCACGGCGACTTCACCCCTGCCGCGGATCATGCCGGCCATCAGCTGTGCGGCTGTTTTACCGGAAGTGATGTTGGAAGGACCGACGTATCGGAGATACCCGCAGTCCTCCGTCTCGGAATTGACACTGACGACAGGAATGCCGCCGCCTGTAACTGCTTTGATCGCGTCAAGCAGGCCGGGAGAGTTGTACGGCATGATGATAATGCCGTCCGAATCCTTTTGCTCAAGGACCAGATTCAGCTCCTGCAGCATATTGTCCGGTGTGCTTCTGTCAATGAGGTGGCGGCGGACGCGGATCCTGAAATTATCCAGGCTTTCTTCTGCTTCGCGGATGCCCTGCTGAATGTAAGGTGCTGCGTCGACTGTCATCAGAAAGACATCGATCATAAATGTACGGCTCTGGTTCTGGAGCGCAATGCCGGCCTGGTTGGGCTTGTAACCGCTGATCTCGATAATCTGCCGGATGCGTTTCCGCTGCTCCTCGGAAACACCGGGCCTGTTGTGGATTACCTTATCGACGGTGGAGCGGTGCACGCCGGCCAGGTCCGCGATCTGTTTCATCGTAAGTGTCTGATCTGCCATTTTTTTCTCTCCGGTTGATATCTGGGCTGCTGACGTGAATCATAACACAAGTCTTCCCCAACGAGAAGAAGCGGTATCCGATAAATGGTTTCTTTTATGAAAAGCTTACAATTCCGGTCTTCGTATTTTGTTGATTATTATTGCTTTACAGAAGGCCGGACCGGTGGTATAGTAACCATAACGAGCACGTGCTCGGTACGATAAATAAAGGAATATAGCCATTATAACGAGCACGTGCATCTTGCGATGAAGATGTTAAATGTTGTAAAAAAACAAACATGAAAAGGAGAAACAGAAATGAAGCTTTCCATTTGTACAGATGTTTTCGGTAAAATCCCGTTCACGGAAATGCTTGACAAGGTCAAGGCTTACGGCCTCGACGGCATCGAAATGACAGCCGGCGGCTGGGGCGGCCGCTTCTTCATCCCGGACGCTGCGGAACTCATCAATGACAGCGCGAAGAGAGAAGCTTTTATGGAAGAGATCACAAAGCGCGGCCTCGAGATCTCCGCACTGAACTGCTCGGGCAATCCGCTGATCGACACACCGATGGGCCGTGAGCATTCCAGAACCATGCATGACACAGTGACCCTGGCAGGCCTCCTCGGCGTGAAGACGATCGTCTGCATGTCCGGCCTTCCCGCAGGCGCACCCGGCGACAAGACGCCGAACTGGTTCGTTTCCACGATCTCCTGGCCGGAATATGACGGCTTC
>CACZTA010000185.1 GCA_902783935.1 uncultured Lachnospiraceae bacterium
ATCCAGTCTTCATCGGCGACGACCGTCATGGTGATCGGTTTCGTCAATTCGGGCATGATGAAGCTGCGGCAGGCGATCGGCATCATCATGGGCGCAAATATCGGCACCAGCGTGACGGGCTGGATCCTCTGCCTCTCCTATATCGAGGGGTCAAACGGGATCGCCAGGCTTCTGTCTTCCGCGACGATCAGCGCCGTCGCGGCTATCGCTGGTACGCTCCTGAAGATGCTGTCGAAGAAATCTTCCCGCAAAAATCTCGGCAATATCCTGCTGGGGTTTGCGATCCTGATGGTCGGCATGCAGATGATGAGCGGGGCAGTGGCGCCGCTGAAAGAGAATCCGGCGTTTACCGGCGCACTCACCATGTTTACGAACCCGGTCCTCGGCATCCTGCTCGGTATTGTCATGACGGCGATCCTGCAGAGCGCGTCCGCTTCGATCGGTATCCTTCAGGCGCTCTCCGTGACGGGAGCCCTGACATTTGCGACGGCATTTCCCGTGATCCTCGGCGTGGGCGTCGGCGCGGCATGTCCGGTGCTGATTTCCTCCATCGGGGCCAATAAAAACGGCCGCAGGACGGCGCTGGTCTATCTGCTCGATGACGTGTTCGGCATGCTTATGTGGTCGATTGTTTTCTATTCCGTAAATGCAGCAGTCCACTTCCCGTTCATGAACATTACGGTCAATCCCGTCATCATCGCCGCGGCCAATTCGGTCATCCGGATCGTGACGGTCTGCGTCCTGTTCCCGTTCATCAGCAGGATTGAAAAACTCGTGATGTTCCTGATTAAAGACTCGGAAGAGGATCTCGAGGACAATGCGGACTTCGACCTTCTCGAGGAGCGTCTTCTGGATTACCCGGCGCTCGCCATCAGCCAGAGCCGGCGCGTGATCCTCGGCATGTCCAAAAAGGTCAGGAAAAACGTGAGCAGGTCCCTGAGCCTGATCGACAATTTTGTCCTGAAACGGTATGAAAAAGCCCAGAGCAAGGAAGACCTGATTGACCGGTATGAGTCGAGGGTCGGCGATTACCTGATGAAGCTCACGAAGAAGCCGATGGATTCGCACCAGACGCAGGAGGTGACGATGGATCTCCGCGTCATCGGTGATCTCGAGCGGATGGGTGACTATGCGTCCGATATCGCGAGGCTGACGAGGAAGATGGACGACGAGGATGTTCATTTCTCGGAGGGCGCGATGAACGAAATGAAGATCCTGATCAAGGCAGAGAGAGACCTTCTCAATATGACGGTGCGGTCTTATCAGGAACATGACCTGGAGTCCGCGGTCAAGGTGAAGCCGTTTGCCAGGGCGATTTCCACTCTGTGCGAGACGCTGAAAAACCGCCATTTCGGGCGGCTGAGCAGAGGGGAGTGCACCCTTGAACAGGGGACGGCCTTCAACGGGCTCCTGAACAACTTTGAACGGATCGCCGCGCACTGCGTGTCTGTCTCGGGGGCTGTCAGAAGAGAGTACCAGGAGAACCCCGATTTCCATGTCCACTCCGGCGGGACGGCGGTGCTGACGGACGCGGAGTTCGCAAAGCTTTACGAGAAATATCTGGAAAAATATGATGTGACGGCGCCGCTGCCGGAGGAACCGGCGGAACAAGGCACCGCAGCGGCAGCAGATACTGCTGCAGAAATGACAGCGGAGGTACCGGAAACAGAAACGGCGGCCGGCCTCCCGGAGGGAACTGACGGAAGTCATGACGAGGTTTGAGGAATTTGAAGAAGTGCTGCGGCGCCTGCGGGCGCCGGACGGATGCCCGTGGGACCGCGAACAGACGCATCAGACGCTGAAGGCCCCGTGCATCGAGGAGGCGGCCGAGGTGATCTGCGGCATCAACATTCTCGAGGCGACGGGCAGTCCCGACAACCTGAAGGAAGAACTCGGCGACCTTCTGATGCAGATCGTCATGAACGCCCAGATCGCGGAGGAGGAAGGCCTCTTTACGATGGATGACGTGATCCGGGGCATCACGGAGAAGATGATCCGCCGCCACCCGCATGTATTCGGAGACGCACAGGCGGAGGATGCCGGGCAGGTCCTTAAGCAGTGGGAAGAGATCAAAAAAACGGAAAAAGCAGGAAAAGAGTGGGCGGAAGCGTATCTGCCGGCTGCGCTGGATGAGGCCGCGGAGCTGATCAGTGTCGCGAAGCGGCGGAAAGGGTTTCTCACGGATGAATAAGAAAATAATTTCTGCGGGACATATCTGTCTCGACATCACGCCGGTATTCTCTGAGGCGAGAGGCGGGTCGATCGGTGAGATCCTGATCCCCGGCAGCACGCTCCAGTGCGGGCAGGCCGACATCCACACCGGCGGCAGCGTGGCCAATACGGGACTCGCGCTCCGCTTTTTCGGGGCGGACGTGCAGCTCATGGGCAAAATCGGAAATGATGAATTCGGCGGCATGATCCGGGCGATTCTTGAAGGTCACGGCGCGGACACGTCCCATATGCTGACAGGGGAGGGCGCCACGGCCTACACGGTCATCCTGGCATTTCCGGGGATCGACCGGGTATTTATGCATCATTCCGGCCCGAATGACACGTTCTGCAATGCGGATGTGCCGGATGAAAGCCTCGAGGGGGCAGCGCTTTTCCATTTCGGATATCCGCCCCATATGGCAAGAATGTACGAGGACGGAGGCCGCGAACTGACGGCTCTCATGAAGCGGGTGCATGAAAAGGGCGTCGCCGTCTCAATGGATATGGCGGGCGTCGACGAGCACACGGAATCAGGCAGGGCGGACTGGGACGGCATCCTTGCGAGGACGCTGCCTTATGTCGATTTCTTTGTCCCGAGTGCGGAAGAAGTCTGCTATATGCTGGACCGGGAGCGTTTCCGGGACTGGCGGAAGCGGGCTGCCGGCGGGGCCGTCACGGACATTCTGGAACCGGAGCGGGATGTCAGGCCGCTTGCGGACAAGTGCGTGGCTTACGGCGCGCGTGTCGTCCTCATCAAATGCGGGAAGAAGGGCATGTATTACAAAACCGCTTCACGGGAAGCGGTCACTCCGCTCGCGGAGCGCCTCGGCCTCAGTGCGGACAGCTGGGCGGACGCGGAGGGATTCCAGAAAAGCTTTAAGCCGGACAGGGTGCGTTCCGAGACAGGTGCAGGGGATGTCAGCATCGCCGCATTCCTCGTGTCTGCCCTTGAAGGCGGGACTCCCGGTGAGTCGGCTGCGCTTGCAGCAGGTGCCGGGGCATCATGCGTCGAGGGTTATGATGCGCTCAGCACGCTCCGGCCGCTGGATGAATTAAGAGAAAAAATCAATTCAGGATGGACAGAACAGGACTAAGGAGAACAGGATGATCACTAATGACAAGAGCATCGTTGACCTGAAGCATCATATCATCAGAGAAATCTGCCGTCTGGCGTGGGACGACGCCATTACTCACGAGAACCGGGAGAAAATTGTCTATTCTGTCAGCCCGGGGCCGAAACCCCAGTACCGGTGCTGCATCTATAAGGAGAGAGAAATCGTCCGCGGCAGGATCCGTCTCGCGATGGGACAGAGCCCGGACATAAACAAACCGACGAAAAATGTGGTGGCGGTCATTCCGGCTGCCTGTGATGACTGTCCCATCAGGGAGTATATCGTGACGGACATCTGCCGGTTCTGCCTGGGCAAGGCGTGCCTGAACGCATGCAAATTCGGCGCGATCATGCCGGGCGAAAACAAAATGCGGATCGACCAGGACAAATGCAAAGCCTGCGGCATGTGCGCGAAGGCGTGTCCCTTCGAGGCAATCGTCCATTCGGAACGCCCGTGCAGGAGAGCCTGTCCGGTTGACGCCATCAGCTATGACGAGAACGGCCTGTGCGTCATTGACGATGAAAAATGCGTGCACTGCGGCCACTGCATCCACAATTGTCCGTTCGGGGCAATCGGATCGAGGATCTTCGTCGTGGATGTAATCCGGGCGATAAAGAGCGGGAAGCGCGTCGTCGCGATGTGCGCGCCCGCGACGGAGGGCCAGTTCGGGAAGGATATCGGCATGGGCGCCATCCGCGCCGCGCTGAAGAAAGCCGGGTTCGACGACATGGTGGAGGTCGGCCTCGGCGGCGATATGACCGCGGCGTATGAGGCGAAGGAGTGGCTTGCAGCTAAAGCGGAGGGCCGCAAGATGACCACTTCCTGCTGTCCGGCATTTATCTCGCTGCTCCGCCATCATTTCCCGGAGCAGTATGAAGCAAATAAATCGTCGACCGTCTCCCCGATGGTGGCCGTCTCCCGCTATCTGAAGTCGCAGGATCCCGACTGCGTGACGGTCTTCATCGGACCCTGCATCGCCAAGAAGGGAGAGACCCTCAACGAATTTATCGCGGATAATGCCGACTATGCCATGACGTTCGGCGAGATGGTGGCGCTCCTTGATTCGAGGGATGTGGAGATCGTTCCCGTGGAAGAGGATTATCAGGAGGCATCCCTCTTCGGCAAGCGGTTTGCCGGCAGCGGCGGCGTCGCGGCGGCGGTCATCGAAGCCATGCAGGAAATGGGAGAGGATACATCCTCGATCAGCCTTCTCACATGTGCGGGCGGCGAAGAATGCAAAAAGGCGCTGATGCTGCTGAAAGCGGGCAGGCTGAAGGAGGACTTCATCGAGGGCATGATGTGCCCGGGCGGGTGCGTAGGCGGTCCGTCGAAGCACCAGGTGGAGAATATCGTCACCAAATCCCGCGCGCAGCTGCTGTCGCATGCGGACGGGCGGCGGATCCTGGAAAACCTGAAGAAGTATCCGATGGATCAGTTCTCCATGTTCAGGGACGGCCATATGGAGGAAAAAGAGTGAGAAAACTGGATCGCTGCCGCGAAATAGAGCGCAGTCTGATCACAAAGTACCGGGAAACGATCTGGCATCCGTTCATCGACGCGGTCAGCCGGTACAAACTGATTTCGGAAGGCGACCGGATCGCGGTGTGCATTTCCGGAGGAAAGGACTCCATGCTCCTCGCGAAGCTCATGCAGGAGCTCGAGCGGCACGGGAACGTTCCCTTTACAAACCGGTTCCTCGTCATGGATCCGGGCTATAAAGAGGAAAACCGGGCGCTGATTGAAAAAAATGCGGCGCTGCTGGAAATCCCCGTGGAGATATACGATTCGGATATTTTCCGGATCGCCTACGGGCAGGAGCACGGCGCCTGCTACCTCTGCGCGAAGATGAGGCGGGGGTGGCTTTATCACAAGGCGCAGGAGCTCGGCTGCAATAAAATCGCGCTCGGCCACCATTTTGACGACGTGATCGAGACGACCGTGATGAGCATGTTCTACAGCTCGCAGATCCGCGCGATGCTGCCGAAGCTTCACAGCGACAATTTCGAAGGCATGGAGCTGATCCGCCCTCTCTATGAGGTGCACGAGAAAAGCGTGCTCGCCTGGAAACGCTATAATCACCTGGAATTCCTGCAGTGCGCCTGCCGGTTTACCGATCATTCGGAGATGCACGACGGAGGGACAAAAAGACAGGAGATCAAGGAGCTCATCCGGACGATGAAGGAGAAAACGCCGGATCTTGACCAGAGTATTTTCAACAGTATTCATTCTGTCTGCCTGGACACGATGCCGGGCTGGCAGCACAGAGGTGTGAAGCACAGCTTCCTGGAGGACTATGACCGGGCGGACGGGGACGGCTGAGGTCCCGGATCCGCAGGCAGGAAAATCACATGCAGAAACAGGACTTGAAAACTCCGCCGGGAGATAAACCCCGGCAGAATCCGGAACCGTCAGATCTGACCGGAAACCACCCGGAGGAAACGGGACGCAGCGGAATAAAGGCGCCCCGGAAGCGGCCGCCGGCAGCAGCCGCGGCTGCTGCTGTTGTCGTGCTTGCGGTTCTCATCCTCTTCCGGTTCCTGCCGTCTTCGAAGCATATGGCGCCGGAGGAATACTTCGGCATCAG
>CACZTA010000186.1 GCA_902783935.1 uncultured Lachnospiraceae bacterium
AAATTCTGGTTCGCGGGAGCGGTGTGTTTCTTCTTTATATGGGGACTGAGCGGATATATGGCAGATATGCTGGATACGCTCTTCGTGACGGGCATCGCCATGGGAGTCGTAACTGATCTTCTGACCAATAACGCGATCAGGTTCTTTGAAGCAACACCCGGAAGCAATGACCGCTACATTATGGTCACACTGCGCGGATACTTCAGCTTTTTTCTAAACATACTTTATGCGTTTGTGGTGCTTTTCTTCGTCTACAGTATTTATGCGGTCATCAACTTCACTGTGATCCGGATCACCGGAAACTCGGACACGATCCCCCTCGGCGTGGGACCGATCATGTTCGGGCTTTTCTACCTCGCAGTAGATCAGCTGCTGATCAAATGCAAGCATATGATTAAAGATATTGTGAGAAAAGCACAAAAAGTGAATTAAGAGGTTTTGTTTATGATAAAGATCCTCTATCTGGGAAGCAGTTCGGTTTGCATGGAACTGCAGAATGACAACCCCTATTACGCACCAGAAGAATATACCGTTTCTATGGGCGGCAAGATAATCCTCCGGCGCAACACGAACGTGTTCTCTCTGTTTGAACTTATGCCTGACACGGAATATACAGCCGTGGTCGAATATCTCGAACAGAAGGAAGAGGTCACATTCAGAACCAAATCCGAGACCTGCTGCGTCAGCGTCAAAGACTTCGGAGCAGTGGGAGACGGCGCGCACGATGACACAGCGGCCATTCAGGCGGCGGTGAATTTCGTGCCGGAGGGAGGCAGGATTTATTTTCCTGCCGGAACGTATCTCACACTTCCGATCGCGCTCAGAAGTCACATCACGCTGGAACTGAGCGAGAAGGCGGTCCTTTTGGGATCTACGGACAGAGAACGCTACCCTGTTTTGGCAGAAGTCGCAAAGAACCCCTTCACAGGGCAGGAAACGCCGCTTTCTTCTTTCGAGGGAAATGAGGTTCCGGCCTACATGTCTCTTCTGCACGGCGCTTACGCAAAGGATATTACCGTGGTAGGACTTGGCAGGATCGACGGAAACGGGCAGAACGGCGACTGGTGGAAAGATTTTGAAAATTTTCCTGCCATGCGTCCGAGAGCCGTTTTCCTCAATCGCTGTGAAGACGTCACATTCCATGGAGTAACTGTCGCAAACAGCGCCTCATGGCACATGCACCCGTTCTTCTCGAAGAATATCGGCATGTACGACCTGTATATTGAGGCTCCCAAGAACAGCCCCAATACCGACGCTATCGATCCCGAGAGCTGCGACCAGGTCGAGATCATCGGATGCCGTTTCTCAGTGGGAGATGATTGTATCGCGATCAAATCGGGCAAGATTGAGATGGCCCGCAAATACAAAAAGCCGGCTGATCACCACACCATCCGAAATTGTCTGATGGATTTCGGACACGGGGCGCTTACGCTGGGAAGCGAGCTGGCGGGCGGGATCCGCAATGTGAGCGTAACAAAGTGTCTCTTCCACGCCACAGACCGCGGTCTGCGCATCAAGAGCCGCAGGGGCAGAGGAAAAGACAGTATCATAACAAATGTTGAGTTTGATAATATCCGCATGGACGGGGTCCTCACACCCATCGTCATCAACTTGTGGTATAACTGCTGCGATCCTGACAGATTCACGGAATATGTGTGGTCGAGAGAACACCTTCCCGTGGATGACCGCACGCCGCACATGGGAACTTTCTGTTTCCGGAATATGGAGTGCACGGACGCGGAAGCGGCGGCCTGTTATATTGACGGCCTGCCGGAGAGCCCTATTGACAAAGTGATCCTGGAAAACATTTTCATTTCTTTTGCCGGGAGCGCGCAGCCGCATATTCCGGCGATGCAGAATTTTGCAAAAGAGAGATGCAAACTGGGCCTGTACCTGGACAACGTGAAGGAGATCGAGATCCGGAACGTAAAGATGAAGGGTCAGGAAGGCGAGATGCTGGTAGCGGATCACTATGAAAAGTTAATTACGGAAGGATTTGATCAGGAATGACAGATTACAGCAGAATCGATGCCTATGTGCTGCGCCTGA
>CACZTA010000187.1 GCA_902783935.1 uncultured Lachnospiraceae bacterium
ATCTGATTTATTACCTGCTGAACATAGTTATCATTTATATTATCCGGGATAAAAAAATGACCAGAGAACAATATCAGACGATTCATGTGACAAATCTGAGAGAAATTGCGAAGTCCCGCGGCATTAAGCGGACTTCGACGATGAAAAAAGCCGATCTCATCGATGCGATGCTTGCGCTTGACGCGGCAGAAGGGGAGAAGACGGCCGTATCAGCGGCAGCTCCGGGAGAAGCGGCAGAAGAGACGGCAGCTCAGGTGGTGCCGGAGATACATGAGGAAAACACCGGACGTCCGGCGGCACCTCCTGAAGAACCTGAACCGCCGGTACCTCCCGTCCTTCCGTCTGCAGGCGATACCGCTTCGCCCGGGGAAGACAGCATTCCTTCTGAGAAATCCGCACCGTCCGTATCGCGGATGGTGAAGGATCAGGCGATGGGGATGCAGACGGGGACCGCCAGGGGAATTCTGGAGGTAATGCAGGACGGGTACGGTTTCTTAAGGAGCGACAATTTCCTTCCGGGAGAAGACGATATCTATGTCTCGCCTTCCCAGATCAGAAGGTTTCACCTGAAAACCGGGGATGTGATTTCCGGAAATAAGAGGGAACGCGCGCAGGGTGAAAAATACGGGGCACTCCTCTACGTATCAGCTGTCAATGATTTCCCGGCGGAACAGGCGCGCCACCGGTCGGTGTTTGAGAATATGACGCCGATTTTCCCGAATGAAAGAATCCGTCTCGAACGTCCTGACGGGTCAAGGGCGACGAGGATCGTCGATCTGATCAGCCCGATCGGAAAGGGGCAGAGAGGGATGATCGTCTCCCCGCCGAAAGCCGGCAAGACGACTCTCCTTAAGGATATCGCAAAGTCGATCCTGACGGGGGATCCGGAAACACACCTGCTGATTCTCCTGATCGACGAGCGCCCTGAAGAAGTCACGGATATGAAAGAATCCGTGCAGGGGAAAAATGTGGAGATCATTTATTCCACATTTGATGAACTGCCCGAGCATCACAGGCGGGTGTCCGAGATGGTGATCGAGAGGGCCAAGCGGCTGGTCGAACATCACCAGGATGTCATCATCCTGCTGGACTCCATCACCAGACTGACAAGAGCCTACAATGTGCTCGTCCCGCAGAGCGGGCGGACGCTTTCCGGCGGCCTGGATCCCAACGCGCTTTACATGCCGAAGCGGTTTTTCGGCGCGGCGAGAAATATGCGGGAAGGCGGCAGCCTGACGATCCTTGCGACAGCACTGGTGGACACCGGCAGCAAGATGGACGACGTCGTCTATGAAGAGTTCAAGGGAACCGGCAATATGGAACTGATCCTGGACCGGAAACTGCAGGAGAGACGTGTCTTCCCGGCAATCGATATCGTCAAGTCCGGGACGAGAAGAGAGGACCTGCTTCTCTCTCCGAGGGAGCTGAAAGCGGTCGATCTTATGCGGCGCAGGATGAACGGCATGAAGGCGGAGGAAGCCGTCGAATCAGTCCTGAATGCATTTGCGAGGTACAGCACAAACGAACAGGTTGTCAGTGCGGTGCTCGCCAAGTGGTCGGTATAAACGGGCTGCTTATGATTTAGAAAATTAACTTGCATTGCATCCCTGCATATGCTAGAATATGTGTTGCTGTTTGTAGAAGTGCGTCTGTTTCCCTTAAAAGGGAAGTTCCGGAACCGCTTCTCAATGAAGACAATAATGAAATAATGAATATAAAGAGGTGAGAGAGCGATGAAGGAAGGAATCCATCCGAATTACTATCAGGCAACGGTCAGCTGCAACTGTGGAAATACATTTACGGTGGGCTCCACGAAGAAGGATATTCACGTGGAAATCTGCTCAAAATGCCATCCGTTCTACACAGGCCAGCAGAAGGCTGCTCAGGCCCGCGGACGTATCGAAGCTTTCAACAAGAAGTACGGTATCGCACAGAACAAGGGCTGATTGGACAAGCGGTATTCAGGGACGGGCGATGCCCGTCCCTTTTTCCTGTATCTGACAACACGGTTTTCTTCTGAAGGAAAATAATATGGAAGAACAGCACAATTCCGGCATCGGCGGCCAGGCAGTCCTTGAAGGGATCATGATGCGCAACCGGGATCAGTACTCGATCGCTGCCAGGAAAGAGAACGGGCAGATCGAGAAGGTCGTCAGGCCGTATAAATCAATTATTCCGATCAAGGGGATCGAGAAAATCCCGGTTCTCCGCGGTGTGGAATCATTTATTGATTCTCTGGTCGTCGGCGTGAGTTCCCTGATGTGGGCGGCCGACGTCGTAGCTGAGGAAACGGAGGGAGAAGACGGGAAGCCTCTCCCTGAAAAAACAGAAGAAGAAAAGAAGAAGGACGAGCGCGTCTGGAATCTGATGATGACGGGGACCGTGATTTTTTCAATCGCTTTTTCCGTGTGTCTTTTTATGCTGCTGCCGTTCTGGCTCGCCGGCTTTCTCAGGAAGACGGGGCTCTCTGACGTCTGGGTAAATCTGCTGGAGGCAATCCTCCGCATGGTGATCTTCCTTCTGTACATGCTTCTCATATCGAGGATGAAAGACATTCAGAGAGTGTTCGCCTATCACGGGGCGGAGCACAAATGCATCAACTGTATTGAACACAATATGGAACTGACCCCGGAAAATGTCATGAAGTGCTCGAGGCAGCATAAGCGGTGCGGCACGAGTTTCATGCTGATCGTCATCTGTTTTTCGATCATCGTTTTCCTGATTCTGGGTCTCTTTGATATTAAATCAAGGCTTTGGCGCCTTCTCTGGCGCCTGATCCTGATCCCCGTGATTGCAGGATTCTCTTATGAACTGCTCCGTTTTGCAGCAATTTCAGACTCGAAGATCGTCTGTACGCTGACGAAACCGGGCCTTGCTCTGCAGAAACTCGTGACCCGTGAACCGGACCGCGATATGTGCGAGGTCGCGATTACGGCGATCGAAGCGGTCTTTGACTGGAAAGAGTGGCAGGAAAAATCGTTCGGGGCGGCAGAGACGTGACCTGGCGGGAACTTCTTGCGGAAGGGACGGACACGCTTGCCGCGGCGGGCCTGCCCGAAGCATCGCCTGACGCGAGGGAATTGCTGTTTTCGGCCTCAGGGATGGATCTGACAGCCTATTCACTCCGCGCGGATGAAGAGGCTTCTGCGGAGACGGAAAAC